>CAIRTF010000193.1 GCA_903881425.1 uncultured Chitinophagaceae bacterium
CATCTGCTAACAAAGGCAATGCTGATTGCTGATATAAAATTTCCATCCCATCCCAATTATCTTTTGCCAATGGTTGTTCGATAAACTCTACTCCCAATAATTTTAATTGCGGAATTTTATTCAATGCTTCTTCTAAAGTCCATCCGACATTAGCATCAATTCTAAAAATGGCATCCGTATGTTTTCGCAATGCAGTTACAATCTCAATATCTTGATTAGTCCCTAATTTTATTTTATAAATAGGCCATGGTTTTGCTTTCATTTTATTTATCATCACTTCTATAGAATCAATACCAATGGTATAATCACAAATACAATTGCTGTTCCATTCTGTATCCCATATTTGATACAATAATTTATTCTCCATTTTACCGAACAGATCCCATCCTGCCATATCCAATGCACAGACTAAAAATGGATTATTCGGAAATAAATGATGGAGGTAATGCCAATACCTTTCCGGATCTGTAAAAGCAAATTTTTCAATCAATGTTTTTTTACTTTCAATATCAGCGATCATATCTTCTACAGAGATATTATAATAAGTGATAGCAGGCGCTTCGCCATAACCGATCCATTTACCTAATTGCAAAGCCACCACCAATGCAGGCTGATGTGTTTTTGTTCTGCCACCCGAAATTGAAAATGGATACTGAAACGAAAGTTCTGTTTTTTTATAATGAAGAATCATTGTTATGCTTTGATAATAATTACTCCAAAGATAAACGTTGATGATGGCTATATAAAAAAAATCAATCGACTTTTGCCGATTGATAAATATTATTTTATTATGAGCTGAGTTTATCTTCCACTTTGCTGAACTGCGCTTTGCAATTCATTATTAAAATCATCTTCATTTAATAACTCTTCTAAAGTTAAATGCATTCTGTATCTCCAATAATGTTTTGGATTGGATGGAACATTAATTCGTTCTTCATCCGGATGAACTCTTCTGATTTTTTCATTGATGCCAAACAAATCTTGCAATTGAAAGATACTCCACATGGCAGGTGAATATAAATGTTGCCAAACAATCGTTTTATTAATCCATGCTTCACAATAAAAAGGTGCATCACCCCACTGCCCTAATTCGTTGTTATAAAATTTCTGAATGCGGGTTTTATCTTCTTCCCACCAACCACGAATAGTGCTCATATCATGAGTAGATGGCGTAACCACACTTAAATAAGGTGCATCGTTTGGATGAAAAAATTCTTTCTTGGGATCTTTAGGCATTCGCTGAATTTCTAAACTCAATAAGCCTAATTGCTTCATTACATCCGGAACACAAGCAGGCACCAAACCAAGATCTTCGCCGCAAACCATCATGTTGGTCACACGTTTCAATGCAGGTAATTTATTCATCGCTTCTTTCATCCAAAAATTATCTTGCCTGCGGAAAAAATAATTAATGTATAATTCTTTCAATTGGTTTTGCGTGCCACCCTCCAAATTTTGGAAGGATAAAGTATTTTCCATTCCAAATCGAAAATGAAATTGTTGGGGGTTCCCTTCTTCTTCAAATAAGATAACATTACTGATGAGATCGAATATGCCTTGTTTTATTTTTTGATGATGTTCATTGTCTTCTAAAGCAGCAAAATATTTTTCTACTGCTCTTTGTGTTGCAAATTCATTCTTTAATGTGTATTGATCAAATCCATCATAATTCAGATAAGTATTTTTTATCTCCTCATTATCATACCCGAATATTTCCCATAACACATTATTATTGATAAAGGGTTTAGTATAACGATAATGATCGAACCAAATTCCCTGCTGCATAAATTCACTTAGATGAACAGGAATAGCTGGAACAAAATGACCCATGATTCCTTCAACTGCGTTCATTGGAATACTCCATATGCGAAAGAATCCAAGAATATGATCGATACGAAATGCATCGAAGTAGTAACTCATTTGTGCAAAACGCTGTTTCCACCAAGCAAAGCCATCTTCTTTCATGCTTTGCCAGTTATACGTTGGAAAGCCCCAATTTTGTCCTTTTACAGCAAAATCATCCGGTGGCGCTCCGGCCTGACAATCCATATGATATAAATTGGAATGCTGCCAAGCATCGGCACCAAATCGATAAATGCCAATTGGAATATCTCCTTTAACAATAATACCATTTTGATGTGCATATTCAGTTGCTTCTTTTAATTGAATATGTAAATGATATTGCACGAAATAATGAATGGCAATATCATCAAAAGCTTCTGAATCAGCAGCAGCTAATACATCAATATCATTCTGATGATAATGTTTATATGCAGGCCATTGAGAAAAATCGGATGTACCATATTCATCTCTTAAATAACAAAATACTGCGTACGAAACCAACCAATGTTTATTTTGCTCGAAGAAATCTTTATATGATTGACTGTTAAAAGTATTTTTTTTCTGTGAAGGATATATTTTTTTAATCATCTCCCACTTTAATTTGATCACAGCTTCGTAATCAATTGCATCTAATGCGTTTAATCTTTTTCTTTCTGCTTCAATATCATCCAATAAATTTTTATGTTTGGGTTCTATTAGTTGTGATAAATTCAAAAACACCGGATGCAATGCAAATGCAGAAATAGCTGCATATGGATAGGAATCCATCCATGTATGCGTTGCTGTAGTATCATTTACTGGAAGAATCTGAATTAATTTCAATCCTGTCGTTTTACTCCAATCAACCAATAATTTCAGGTCAGTAAATTCACCTATACCAAAACTTTTTTCGGTTCTTAAACTAAATACCGGAATAGCAACACCGGCACCTTTCCAGGTAGTGTTCGGTAAAATAGCAAATCCGTCATTAACAATAGTTTGCTTGTTTGTTTGTATTGAGTCGTATAAGAATCTGTTTCTGTTGCCTTCAAATTGAAGAAACTTATTTTGTTCAACATCATACACTCCATATTTATAGGCAATAGGAAAAGTTTCTTTTGATAAATTTATGTTGACAGAATAAAAATCATCTTCCGCTTTTCTGCTCATCAAAATTGCTTTCTCTGTTTTCCAATCACCTAAAGTTTTACCGCTTCCAATAATGCAAAGTGTTTGCCCCTTTGTCAACAATGGCGCTTTTACTTTAAATGTGTGCGTAAATGACTTTGTTTTTGCAACAGGAATATTAGTATGATTACTTTTTAATAAAACATTTTTAAATGGCTCGGTATAAAAAGTGTTTTCAAAATAACCTGCATAATTCCAGGCATCCACAATCAATATTTCTTTGTTTGCATAATTTGCAGGATTAAAAGTTTTATCGCTGCCCCAATCATAGGTCACATATCCATCCTGATTGATTAATACATAATTATATACAATAGACGCATCTATTAATTGATCATTGTTTAATTCTATGGTTACATACCAGAACTCATCATTAAAATATTGTAAAGGCAATGCTTTGGTAATAGCACCATTCCCCAACAATTCATGATTACCTGTAAGAAAAAGATTTTGTCCGTATTCTGTATGATACTTTAATTGAAAAGTAATTTTAGTAGTTCTACCATCCGATTTCAATTTTTGTTTCGGTACAGACTTTGTAGATTTAGTTTTTGTAACAGTTGATTTTTTCTGAGATTTTTTTGGAGACTTACTACTCTTTGCTGTCTCTTTTGCTTGTTTTCCGTTTAATGTATGTTTATTATTAGGCTTGACATCTTGAACAGAATTAGCAATTGGCTTCGACTTTTTCTGAACATTTTTCTCAATAGCAGGCATGATGATTTGTTCTTCGTTCATATGTTTTCAGTAAGCAAGGTTAGTGTTTCGGAATACTAAAATAAATAATTATTGTGTATTTTTCACACATTAATGATAATTAAACTAAAAAATTAAACCAACATCAAC
>CAIRTF010000194.1 GCA_903881425.1 uncultured Chitinophagaceae bacterium
GATCTTAATAAAATGTTCATATTCATATTTTTTTAAGTATGGTTTTGTCAGTTGTTTTTTGCAATAAATACACATTTTAAAATTAGAAAAAAGAAATTTGAAATTTGACTTCATTGTGTATTTCATTGCAATATTCACATTTAATGCCATCTTGCGATGGTATCCACCTATGTCTACAATCTTTACTCAAAATCTATTTGACCCTCATGCCAGTTTGTTGTATACGGCGTATGACCATATATAGGACTTATGTTAGGTTTTGACCATGGGTTAACATATGGATCAGTATTTATTTTAACAACTAGTGTTTCTTCTTGCCCGTCCCATTTATCTTGCCACTCATCTCTAGTTAAAGGTTGTTTAAGGCTTACCCAAGGGTCTGTATGCCAGCCCGAAGATTCATATTGCATATCTTTAGATTCCCCAGTTATTGAAACATTACGAAGACGTTGAAGTTCAGCCTCAAGTTCTTCATTTCTGTCTAACTCATAATGAATTGCATTATGCTCAGAGTCATACGCTTCTTTATAAAGTTCCGCTGAATCTGCTGCTTTTGCAGCTAATTCTTGATATTGACGGGCAAGTTCAGACGTGTTGCAATATGCAGAATATATTTCATTAAACTCGGCATCTAGCTCATCATAATCACTATTTAATTTTTTTAATTTATTTTCATAAATAAAAACTGTTGTAATTAAAAGTAAAGATTCTATGCCAAGAAGTATTACTATTAAGTTAATCATAATGGCAATTTAATATACTTACCACTTAACCAAGAATTGCTTGTTGGTACTGATTTATTAATTAACCAATTATATGTAGAAGAATAAGTGCCTTGATAATTTAAAGTCCACCACCCAGCGAGTGCTGCTGATGAACATGATGTTCCAACATTAAATTGAATATTTCCAGAAGGCTCTGTTGTCATCCATCTTCCGTTTAGATAAAAACTTGTAAGTGCATTTCCATTACTATATAAACCAATTGTAGGATTAGCATTTGGATTATAGGCTGCACCGCCCATAAGCGCAGGATTATCTGTTGCCCCTACAGAAATAACATTGGGCAAACATGCTATAGAGTTCATTGCAGTTCTATTTGAATTGTTTCCTGTTGCTGCAATTACTGGTACATTAAAAGATTTAAGTGTTTCAACATCTGTTTGTGTCCCAGCTGGTACTTGACACCCAGCAAAAATTGCACCTTGTGATACATTTACAGCCGTAATATTATATTTTGTTCTATTTGCAATAACCCAGTCTAACGCAAGCTTTACTGCATTGTTTGAATAAATCATAGGGGCATTTGGCGAAACAGTTCCAACAATTTTAATTGGAATAAGTTGTGCGCTTGGATTTACCTGATGAATAATTGAAGCCATTTCTGTGCCATGTGCAAGCACAGTGTTTGTTACAACACCTGTATTTGCTGCTCCCGCTCCATCCATTGACCGCAAGCCATTAGGGCAGTTTGAATATTCTAAAATACATACTTGATCCGCTATAATTCCCTGAAATAATTCTTGATTAATTCCTGAATCAATAATTGCAATAGATTGTTGATTTGCTGAATATGCAGAAGATGTAAATGTAATTGATGTTAAAATGCTTGAAAATACTGTTAAATATAAAAATACTTTTTTCATTTTTTTCCTTTGTTAGTAGGTATAGCCTATTCTAACATATATAATAGGCTATTGTCAATACTATTTTGACATATTTTGAAGTGAAACAAGCTTGGCAAATGCTCTATGTGATAATGTAAGTTCATTATTTTTTACAAGCTCTATTTGCATCCCGCCTTGAACCTTTTTCCATAACCACGTTACGTGTTTATCTTCTTTTTTTCTCTTACGTTTAACTGGAGTAAATGTCATTTTTGTTTTACCAGACATACGCTTTTCAAATCTTATTTGTGCTCTGCTCATTAGAAGGGAGTATCCATGCCAACATCCCAAATATCTTGTGATGATGATGTTGTAACAGAAGCCTTTTGTTTACGAGTTGATACTGCAGACAGATCAAGTGCAACGCTAGAAGCTTTTATTTCTACTACATAACGCTTGTTGCCTTCTTTGTCATCAAAACTACGTTCTTTAATAACGCCCATTACGGTTACGTTGTCGCCTTTTCTAAGGGTGTTGTAGGCAGTTTCTGCAAGTTCTCCCCAGACTTCTACTGTCCAACCTGAAGTATCTTTGTTTTTAAAATCACCTTTGTCATCTTTAAACCAGTCATTTGTAATAACACGCATTTTTAAAACCTTAGTTGAAGGTAAGCTGCGGATTTCTGGATCTGAAGCAAGGTTGCCCTTAATTGTTATATTAGGATTAGCCATTATTTTTTTTCCTTATCGTTTAGTTGTTCGTCATTCTTTTTGTAGAGAATATAATAACTTATCCTTAGCTCATTATATTCATGCTTAAGTGTCATATACTTAAACAATAGTATTGTGCATATTGGTATTAAACAATATATCATTTATACCGCCTTATTCTGGATTATATGCTGGTCCATTATAGTCGCCAAAAAAAGCTTTTATAAATACTGCAAAATCTTCATCAGTAATATCTTCAATATCCCGCCCTGTTTGTTTTGCAATACGTTTCATTTGCGATTTACTAAAATCAATTACATTGTCTTCTTCTTTTTCGCTCATTATTCCCACAATTTTCTACGAGTACGCCATTTTAATATTTGAATCTTAACTCTTTGTTTCCATTGAAA
>CAIRTF010000195.1 GCA_903881425.1 uncultured Chitinophagaceae bacterium
AAC
Organism: uncultured Chitinophagaceae bacterium; assembly: GCA_903881425.1. Taxonomy (GTDB): domain Bacteria; phylum Bacteroidota; class Bacteroidia; order Chitinophagales; family Chitinophagaceae; genus CAILAF01. Next base: position 4 of record CAIRTF010000195.1, read on the forward strand.
AAATATTTGAATTTGATTGTAAGAAAATTCAGGATCTTCTGCGGGAGCAATATTGGTTCCAAAAATTTTATTGTAAACAGGAACAGATGTTTTTAATGTAATGACAATACTGGATAAGAATAAAACCAATGAACCGATAAACATCCAAAATTCTCTGCTGTAAGTATTTTCTTCTTTATTGATAGCAGGAATGGATTTATATCTTTTGAAAAACAAGAACATCATCGGCACAAAAAACACCGCTACAAATAAACTTAATTGCAATGTCATATCCGATCCAACAAATGCATGTACAGAAGTATCCCCCAATATGCCGCTTCTTGTTAAAAAGGTAGAATACAAAACAAGTATGAAACTGATGATGTAAAAAAAGTAAGTGCTGCGTAATGAGTAGCCGGTGCTCTTATAAATTAAATTGGTATGTAAACCCGCAACCAATGTTAACCAGGGAACCAATGATGCATTCTCCACAGGATCCCATGCCCAATAACCACCAAATGATAAACTTTCATAAGCCCATGCTGCACCCATCATAATACCCATTCCCAAAACTGCACTGGAAAATGCAGCCCATGGCAATGCGGGTTTTGTCCAGCTATGATCTTTATTTACCAATCCTGCATAAGCAAATCCAAGTGGCATGATAGTAGATGCAAATCCTAAAAATAAAATAGGCGGATGAATTACCATCCAGTAATTCTGTAACAAAGTATTCAAATCATTTCCTTCATGAATTTTCGGGAAATTCAAATAATCAGGATTTTGAAATAAAACCGGCGCATCTAATTGATGACGTAATAAAGAAAATGGATCACTGCCAATTTTCGTTCCAAAGAAATAAATACCAATCAACATGGTAGCAATACAAAATTGCGCAAAGTTGATGGCAGTCATTACCGGAGCTTCCCATTTTTTGTTTTTCCAAATAATCATCCATCCTAATACACAATGCCAGATATTCCACAATAAAAAACTGCCTGATTGATCTTCCCAAATACAGGCCAACAAATATTTAGGCAATAAAGAAAGAGAAGAATGATTCCAAGCAAAGAAATACTCATGATAATGATGCGAAACAATAAAATATAAAATGACAAAAATAGATGCGATAGAAATTGTTTCAACAATAAAAGAGGCTCTTGCAAGCCTTAACCAGCTTTGCTTTTCGGTAAGTATCGTTAATTGATTGGCCTTAAAATAGGCAATGGTAGCAACAGCAGATGTTACCAAAGAAAGAATAGCAAAAAAATGTCCGAATTGTCCTATTAATAGATGTTCGCCGTTATACTGCATTGATGAAGGAAGATTTAATTAATTGCTAACAGAGTTTTGTACATTCTTGTTCGCCACATTCACATCGTCTTTATATTTAGAAGGGCATTTCAATAAAATATCTTTGCATTCAAATTCATTTCCATTCATTTTACCTTTTAATACAATGCGTTCACTCTTCTCCATATCAGTCGGCTTTGTATTATGATAAATTACTTTAACAGTATTACCTAAAGTATCTAATGCGGTAAATACTAAATAGTTCGGATTTTTTATTGCATCATATTCTACAGGTTGTGTTTTATCGATCTTGGCTATCAGGTTTACAAATTTCCCTTGCTTTTCTTTTGCCGATGCAATGGTTTCGTAAGTGGTTAAGTTACCTGTATAACTGATCAATACAGTAATGGCTGCAACAATCAATACAAGCATTACAATGTGCGTCTTCTTCATAAATCATTTTTCTTACTGCAAAAGTAGTTCGAAAAAAGTTAACTTAAATGACATTCATCATATAGTTAATTATTCCCTTATTGCCTCAATGAACAACTTCTATAAATGGATTGTACATTTGCAAACCATGCGAACTCATAAAACATACGATTATCTTGTTGTTCTTAAAAAAACTGCTACTTACCATATTATTGATTGGGTGAGCCAGTTATTATTGTTATTGGCTGTGGCTTCGTTTGGCTATTTTGTATACAAACAATTTTTATTTGACAACATCTCTTCTATTTTGGGTGCTAAAAGAGAAAGTTTATTATTATTCATTGCTCTGGTAATAATTGCCTGGTGGTTGTATTGTAAAAGAAAAAAGGCTCAGAACGATATTCCTTATTATCGTTTTGCTTTGATGTTTAGTGCATGGGGATGGTATATTCAAACAGATCATTTTCAAATAGCTACTTTTTATTTAGTGGCTGCCATTTTGGAAAAGCCTGTAAAACTCTTACCCGAAGTAGCATTCGATCATGAAGAAATTGCGTTCAATTCTTTTCCAAAAAAAGTATATTTATGGAAAGATGTTGCCAATGTTGTGTTGAAAGATGGATTATTGACCATCGACCTTAAAAACAATAAACTCATTCAAAAAGAAGTAGATGCTGATATCTCTGATTCAGATGAACAGGATTTTAATGATTTTTGCAAAGACAGGCTGAAAGCATAACGCTGAAAGCTACATGCAAAACACATTCTCAATTTTTCAATTATTAATTTTAAATTATTGATGGCATTATCACATTCTCCTTTTCTTTTGTATTCCGATGGCAATGGAAATATTTTTGAAGACAAATCCTTATACGCCACAGGCAGAGCAGGTTGGGATGCTTTTCCTATTCCAACTGATCAATGGATCGCATTACCTGATGGTGGTAACTTATATGAATTGCCCGGCAGAAAAGGTATTGGCATAGATGTTATAACAGGTGAAATGCGTTTATGTGATAAAGGTTGGGCAGTAGCCGCTTTTATTCCGCCGGCACATACCGGTTTATTTTTAGCTGCTTTTGAAACAACTAAAGATGCACCTACACTCCCGCTATTTTGTTATACTGCTGCCGGTTGGCATGATAATAAATTTTATGTGCCTGCTGTAAGAATTGAAAATGACATCAGGCAAGAATGTGCAGGTTATGATGATGAAAAAATAAAAACAGGAACAACACATTTGTTATCAGCATATCCGCATAATCGTTTGGTAAAACATTTAATGGAGAATTGTTGCATGACTTATCATTGCCCGGCTGCAAGAAATTTTTCTTTATCGCGTTGGGAATGCCCTGTTCCTTCTTCACCAGCCTGTAATGCCAACTGTATCGGATGCATTTCTTTTCAACCTGAAGAAGAAACCATCGTTTCTACACAAGACAGATTAACATTTAAACCTACTGCAGAAGAAATTATTGAATTCACTGTTCCGCATTTAATGAATGCTCCTTTTCCTATTGTAAGTTTTGGCCAAGGTTGTGAAGGCGAACCTTTATTAATGTGGGAAACCATTAAAGATGCCATCATTGAAATAAGGAAACATACACAAAGAGGCAGTATTAATATCAACACCAACGGTTCCATGCCTAAAGCCGTGAAAGCTTTGTGCGAAGCTGGTTTGAACAGCATTCGTGTTAGTACCAACTCTGCCAGAAAAGATATTTATACTAAATATTATCGTCCTAATAATTATCAATTTGAAGATATTGTTGAGAGCTTAAAAGTTGTAAAGAGTTATGGTGGCTGGACCAGCATTAATTATTTTGTATTTCCGGGAATGACGGATAGCGTGGAAGAATATGAAGCACTGCGTAAATTAATTATGGATACCGATTTGTGTATGATTCAATGGCGTAATTTTAATATTGACCCTGATTGGTATCTCGGACAAATAGGTGTTACTGAAACGGGAGAAATGATGGGTGTTAAACAATTACAAGATTTGATTCATGAAGAATTTCCGAATGTAAAATTCGGATACTTTAATCCGCCGATGGAAAGAATAAAAGGTGATTATGAAAAAGATTTTGCGCATTGATCATATTTATTCATGCATTCCCTCCATCATAAAAAAGAAATATTCATCGGCATCGGTCTTGCGTTAATTACTGCCATCATCTGGAGTGGTAATTATGTAGTGGCAAAAGGAATTTCACAACAAATACCGCCTATTAGTTTAGCATTCTTTCGATGGTCAACTGCTTGTTTATTTATTATTCCATTAGGCCGGAAAAAATTTCAGGCAGAGAAAAAAATATTTCTTCACATAAAAAATATTTATTCTTCACGGCTTTATTCGGTGTGGGATTATTCAATACTTTTATTTATCTCGCCGGACATTATACATCCGCTATTAATTTAGCATTGATCGGCACAACTGCTTCTCCTGTTTTTATTACGGCTTTATCATTTTTCTTTTTGAAAGAAAAAATTAAAACTTTACGTATCATTGGTATGGCCTTATGCATTGCAGGTATTATACTTTTATTATCGCAAGGAAGTTTTAGTAAGTTATTACAATTACATTTTGGTAAAGGCGACCTCTTAATTTTATGCAGTGCTTTCTTTTTTTCTATTTACAGCATCCTGGTAAAAAAGAAACCGGCAACCATTTCTCCTATCAGTTTTTTGTTTGTGATATTTATTTCCGGCACTTTAATGCTATTTCCTTTTTCCATGATCGAATTACATAATGCGCCTACCTTACAATGGACAACCGGCATGTATTTAACCATTGTGTATTTAGGTATTGGCAATTCGGTGATTGGTTTTTTATGCTGGAATGGAGCCATTGCAAAAATTGGTGCAGCAAGGACTTCTTTGTTTGGTAATTTAATCCCTGTATTCAGCACTATCGAAGCAGTGATATTATTGAATGAACAATTTACTATTTTTCATCTCATCAGCGGTATTGTGGTCATTGCAGGAATTGTGATTGCTAATTTGAAGTAAAAGGATTAATTTTTTTGTTTTTCCCAAAAAACACATTATTTTTATTCTGCATTACACCCGTATACTTTTTGCATATAAAAGAGAGCAAATTCTCTTAACCTTCCCAAAAACAAAATCTGTTTGATAGTATCTATTGCATTTTGCTATGCAGTTATGTTATCGTTATAACAGATCAGGTCTTTGACATTTTGGGAAATTTTATCTTTATGTTTTATTACTGCATTGACGGTTAACATTGTTTCATTGTTATCCGTCATAATCGCTCCGACACCTGTCAATGGAGCATTGACACCCGTCAAAGAAGTTTTGACACCTGCCAGAGAACCGTTGGCACTCGTCAATAAAGCTTTGACATCCGTCAGAATTTCATTGACACCCATCAAAATAGTTTCGACATCCATTTAAGTAGTATTGACAACTGTCAATGCAGTTTTTTCTCCTGTCATAATCACTTTTTACGATTGAAATACCATTTGTTCCCCAATTAGAAACGATTTGTATCTCAATTTTTCACCATTAAAAAGTACAGTTATGACAAATCAAAAAGTGGTAACAGGATTTGCACGCTACAAGGATGCTGACCTTGAACAAAAAGCACAGTACATTCTGGTAAGCCTTACAGGCAATGCCAATTTTCCTAACCCAACATTAACCTTTTTTTGTACCCCAACGTGCATAGCCTTTACGAGATTTGTATAATTGTCAACATTCGTTTTTAATAAACAGCAATTGAATAAGTTTGTATGAGTTATTCTGTTCACATGCAATCATCTTTTGAAAGAGAAAAGAATATTAAAGCATTCAGTTATACTATTGTAATTGTTGTATTGCTGTTTATTTTATTTTTCTTTGTTGAATGGACCTTGCCTCAAACACCTGTTATTACACAAGATGAAGGAATAGAAGTGAATCTCGGTAATAGTGAAACAGGTTTGGGTGATATTGCACCTCAATTACCCGGCACACCATCTAATGCAGAGAAAACAAATGTTTCGCCGCCACCTAATGCCGCAACAACAGCACATCAAAATATTACTCCTGCAGAGAATAGCAATGAAGATGATGAAGCCATTGCTAATAAAACTACTAAAGCTATCATAAAAAATAAACCGGTAGTACACGAAGCAGTTCCGGTGAAAAAAAATCCAACCGTTACCGTTACACCTCCAACACCTAAACCACCTACACCCAAAGCATTATATAAAGGTGGAACAACAACCGGTAATGGCGGTAATAATGCAGATAGTTATAATGGAGTGCGTAATCAGGGAATTGCAGGTGGCAAAGGAGATCAGGGCAATCCGAATGGAAATCCGAACAGTGATAGTTATACAGGTAATTCGGCAAGCGGCAATGGAAGTGGCGTAAGTATCAGAAGCGGATTGAATGGAAGAAAATTTTCTCATCTTCCATCCTTTCAGGATGATTTTAATGAAAATGCAAAAGTAGCCGTTGATATTACTGTAGATAAATCGGGCAATGTGATTAATGAAAGTTTGAATTTAACGGGAACTACCACCACCAATCCTACGATCAGAAATATTGCATTAAAAAAAGCAAAACAATTAAAGTTATCTGCAGGCAATGATGATGAACAAAGCGGTACCATTGTTTTTAATTTTAAAGTAACGAACTAACACTTTCTGTTTTATTTTTATTGAATGAATTATTCCGAGACCTTAAATTTTTTATTCAGTCAGCTTCCCATGTATAGCAGAATTGGTGCAGCGGCTTATAAAGAAGATATTACCAATACTATTATTTTATGCGAAGCATTGGGCAATCCGCAGAATAAATTCAAGTCCATTCATATTGCCGGTACTAATGGCAAAGGCAGTACCAGCCATATGTTAGCGGCTGTTTTGCAAACTGCAGGTTACAAAACCGGATTATATACTTCACCACACTTAAAAGATTTCAGAGAACGAATTAAAGTAAACGGAGAAATGTGTGATGAACAATTTGTGATTGATTTTACAGAACGTATTCAACCATTGATCAAAGAAATAGAACCATCTTTTTTTGAGATAACTGTGGCCATGGCATTCGACTATTTTGTTCAACAAAAAGTGGATGTAGCTATTATTGAAGTGGGTTTGGGCGGAAGATTAGATAGTACTAATATCATTACACCCAAACTTTCTGTCATTACAAACATTGGATGGGATCACATGAATTTATTGGGCAATAGTTTAGAGAGCATTGCATTTGAAAAAGCAGGTATCATCAAAAAAAACATTCCCGTAGTTATCGGAGAATATTTACCCGAGACAAAAAATATCTTCTCAGAAAAATCTTTGCAGGAAGATGCACCCATTGTATTTGCACAGGAAAAAAGATATGTTGCTGATTTTAAGAATACACATCATCAATTAATAGTTGAAGTGGTCAATAAACATTCTGATGAAAGAATGGTTTTTCATTTAGACTTGAATGGGTTTTATCAAACTAAAAATATTTTAACAGTTCTGGAAGCCTTGCACCAATTAAGTTTACAAGGATGGAATATCTCCAATGAAGTTATTGAGAAAGGATTATCACAAGTAAAGAAAATTACCGGCTTACATGGAAGATGGGAATTGATACATCAACAACCTGATATTGTTTTAGATGTTGCACATAATGTAGATGGAATCCGGCAAATAGTAGAGCAATTAGAAATTTCAAACTATCAGCACACTCATATTGTGATAGGCATGGTAAAAGATAAAGATGTAGATCATGTATTGGCATTAATGCCAAAGACTGCTACTTATTATTTTACACAGGCGCAAATACCGCGAGCATTAGAATCTGAAAGTTTAAAGAAGAAAGCCGAAAGCATCGGTTTAAATGGAAAAAGTTTTGCTAATGTTAACATTGCTATTGCAAATGCAAAACAACATGCTGATAAAAATGATTTGATATTAGTTTGCGGTAGTGTATTTGTGGTGGGTGAAGTAGCGCTGAATTAATATTTCAACTCTCCTAATTTTTCCAATGCCAACATAATGCAAGCCACATGCATACTTTGAATGAATTGATTATTGCGTAACATTTGTTTTACCTGATCAATTGTTGCGAAAACTATTTCTAATTCTTCTCCATCATCTAATTTTTGTTCTGCAACTTTTTCTCCACCGGTTGCTAAGTATAAATGCATCAAATTATTATTGGTAGAAGGATTAGCAGAAGTATTCCCAAGAAAAATATATTTTTCAAACTGATAACCCGTTTCTTCCAGTAATTCTCTTGCAATAGCATCATCATAACTTTTATCAGTTGCATCTACACAACCACCGGGCACTTCATATCCACTCTCTCCTAATGCATGCCTGTATTGTCTTTCAAGAATCACATTGCCATCTTTGGTGATAGCTAATGCACAAACCCAATCAGGAAATTCGTAAACATAATAAGGCGAGATAATATTACCATCTGATGTTTCGCATGTATCTTTTCTTACTGTTGCCCAAGTATCTTTAATTAAATATTCAGAAGCTAATGTCTTCCATTCTAAATCTCTTTCCATTACCATCCTTTGCTTTCTCTAAGTGAAGTAATATGTTTTGTGTGATGCTTTCCATGCCATGCGTATAACCCTAATAAAAACCATAAACTCATCACACGTCCGTGTTCAGGATGAATAACTGTTCTTTCAAAATCAGTTTCAGTCATGTCTT
>CAIRTF010000196.1 GCA_903881425.1 uncultured Chitinophagaceae bacterium
AAGTCATAACTGCCTATTACAAATTCAAGCTTGGATTGAATTTCAGTATTCTTTTCGTCGGCTATTTTCTTAAATGTTTCAAATGCATTTACGATTGCATTTCTTAATTTGTCGTTCTGCGTTGCCATAATTGTTTTGTTTTTAGATTACAAAAAATTATTTCCATCGGCAAACATTATCGAGAGAAGATGTTGCAAATATAATCAAACCAAAACTAATGCATGTTAGTACCATAGTTTGTTGCGAATAATTCTTACTGCAATAATTTAATATGATATTCCTGTATCAATGCCGGCAATTCGGGTGTTAATGTAAAATTAATCTGCACTTTTGCTTTATCACAATCAATAATAAAATAACCGCGCAATTGATTTTCAGGAACTACTTCATTCACTTTAATTATTTTTCCTGCTTTATTAAAAACGATATTGGCTTCTTTCTTTAATGAATCAACAAAATAATCATCAAAGAAATTAACCGCAAAAATGCCTGATGATTTAGCCGTTGCATAATCAGGTAATAATTTTACTATCTCATTTTTTCGTTGTGTTAAAATACTAGATGGTGGTAATTGACGTGGTTTTAATTGTGCTAATTGAACAATAGTATCTAACACTTGTAAATTAACGGCAGATGTTGGTGCGTAAGTAACATTGGCAAATAAAATAACCCCTATGCCGTAATCAGCTAAAATTCTCCAGTTACTTCCAAAGCCGGGCAAGCCACCACTATGTCCGATAAAAGTTCTTCCTTCTGCATCTTTCAAATAATTCAACCCAAATGCATATCCTGTAACAACAGCAGATTTTCTTCCGCTTGGAAATTTATAATCAGCGATCACCGTATTCGTAGTATGTAATTGATGCATTTCTCTTACTGAGCTTCTTTTTATCGGACCAAGTTCTTTATCATTTGCAGGTGGCCATGCAGATAAATGAAATGCCACATATTTACTGAATGTTTCAACATTCGTGATCATTCCACCCATTGCACCACCAATGCCATCGTGCAATAATGCCTCTTCTCTCCAATCATTATTCAACCATCTATAACCATGCGCTAATAATGATGGTTCTACTTTTGTGTATTCCCATGCTGCCTTTATTTGCAGGGGCTGCCAAATATTTTTTTGAATATAATCAGCATAATATTCTCCGCTTACCTTATGAATAATAATTCCCAACATACAAAAAGCAAGATTGCTGTATTCATAATTTAATGAAGTAGCGTTAGAAAATGAAAGTCCCTTTTTAATAATATTGATCAAGTCTTGTTCTGTATCTGCCAAATGACGATCACCCCAGGGATTGTCTTCCGGAAAACCTGCACTATGCGATAGTAAATTTCTAATGGTAATAACAGGCGCATCTGTTGTTAATGATTGATTTTTTAATTCAGGAATATATAAGTACGCAGGATCATCTAATGTTAATTTGCCTTTATCACGCAATTTTAAAATGGCCATTGCCGTAAAACTCTTACTCATCGATGCAATGCGAAACATGGATTGAGTAGTAGCAGGAATTTTTTTATTGATATCTGTATAACCACTACTTCCGGAATAAATTAATTTTCCATCCAACACAATACCAAATGCATAACCCGGAAAATGATTTTTTTCTGCAAAATCTTTATACAGTTTTTCAATGATCGGGAAAGTAGCCTGCACTTTTGTTAATCTGTCCGCATCCGCAAATACAGGTGGCGCATAGCTTTGCTTGGTTTGTGCAATACTTAAAGAACAGATCATTGCGAAGATGATGATAGAAAAAATGTTTTTCATTATATTTTTTTAAATGATCAATAACTTAATAATTTTTCAACACATGCATGCAATCTTGATTTGGCTAAAAAGTTTTTTTCCAAGTCCATATTAAACGGAATGGGTGTATCTAAACTGGCACATCGCAATACAGGTGCATCCAACATTTCAAAACAATGTTCTGTTATCCATGCACTGATCTCACCGCCAATACCACCTGTTAAAGTATCTTCATGTAATATCAAAACTTTTCCTGTTGCATTCACCGCTTGTTTGATTGCATCATAATCTAATGGCAATAATGTTCGCAGGTCAAGTATGTGAAAGGATATATCTAAATATTGTTCTGCATATTCTAATGCCCAATGCACAGCAGCACCATACGTAATAATGGTAATGTCTTCTCCTTCTTCGATCAATTTAGCTTTGCCAATTTCAATTTCATAATACTCATCAGGAACATTGCCGCTGATACTTCTGTATAAAGCTTTGTGTTCAAAATATAAAACCGGATTAGGATCATTAATAGCAGCGATCAATAAACCTTTTGCATCTTCAGGTGTAGATGGATACACAACTTTTAATCCGGGTACATGTGTAAACCATACTTCATTACTTTGCGAATGAAACGGACCTGCACCAACACCCGCTCCTGTTGGCATTCTGATAACTACATCTGCATTTACATTCCAGCGATAATGGATCTTCGCTACATTATTTACAATCTGATTAAATCCAACCGATGCAAAATCTGCAAACTGCATTTCCATCACCGATTTATACCCTTCTAAACTCAGTCCTAATGCGGCTCCTACAATAGCGCTTTCGCATAAGGGTGTATTACGCACTCTTTCTTTACCAAATTTTTCCAACAAGCCTTCTGTTATTTTAAATGCACCGCCATACTCTGCAATATCTTGTCCCATTAAAATTAAATGCTCATGTTGTTGCATGGATTGCAATAATCCATCTTTCAATGCATCAACGAAACGCTTTTCGTGAATAGTGAATAGTGAATAGTGCGATGGATTACTTTCTATTGACCATTGACTATTGACTATTGACCTCTCCGCATATACATCAAACAATTCTTCATCACTATCAATGATAGTTTCATTAACCGCTGATGCAATTTTTAATTCTTCCTCAATATGTTTACGCGTTTCATTTCGGATATCTGCAATATCCATTTCCGTTAAAATATTTTCATTCACCAACCATTGCTCATAATTTTTTACCGGATCTTTTCTGCCCCACTCTTCAAACAATTCTTTCGGAACATATTTTGTTCCACTCGCTTCTTCATGTCCGCGCATTCTGAATGTCATGCATTCAATCAAATAAGGTTTTTGTTCACGAATACAATACTCACGCACCCCTTTGATGGTATCGTACACCGCTAAAATATTATTGCCATCAATCTGAATAGCTTCCATTCCATAACCAATGGCTTTATCAATTAAATGTTTGCAACGAAATTGTTCATTGATGGGTGTACTTAATCCGTATCCATTATTTTCAATTAAAAAAATAACGGGCAGATCCCATACCGCAGCTACATTTAATGCTTCATGAAAATCGCCTTCGCTGGTACCACCATCGCCGGTAAATGCCAGAGCTACTTTATTTTCCATTTTTAGCTTATGAGCCAAAGCAATACCATCAGCAATGGCCAATTGTGGGCCAAGATGCGATATCATACCGCAAATATGAAACTGGTTGGTACCAAAATGAAAGGAACGTTCTCGCGCCTTACTGAAACCTTCTTTATTACCCTGCCATTGCATAAATAATTTAGGGAAAGGCACCTTACGGGCAGTAAATACGCCCAAATTGCGGTGCAGGGGCATAATATATTCGTCCTCGTCCATAGCCAGGGTGGCACCCACTGCAATGGCTTCCTGACCAATGCCACTGAACCATTTGCTGATACGACCCTGCCTAAGAAGTAATAACATTTTCTCCTCAATCATTCTGGGACACACCAACTCCTTATAAATTTCTATCAGGGCTGCATTAGTAAAACCATTCCTGTTAAAATGCATAGCAAAGAATTAAAGTACAAATCTATAATAAATACAATAGGTAGAATAAAGCTTCTTTTTGTTCATATCAACAAAATTGACTAAAGCCTACCCTTTAAGTCATTTACATGATATGTAAATGTTAACGAGTAATAATTATTAAAATTAATTTAAAAAGACCATTAATTTAGCAATCATTCCACTATATATAGCAATGAATCAAACAGTATATGCCCTTTGTGTAAAATTTGCTGACGTAAATGTAGCACAAATCGTAAGTGCATCGAGGAGGCATAAGGTATCTGTATTGCACGTTGAGAATTACCAATCATCGAAAGATTATAGTAGAATTTTTGATGAATACCCATTAGAGCTACCTGAACCGGCATCGTTGGTTATGTTATTTATTTTTTCGGATGGCAGTTCGTTTGTATCTGAAAAAGAGGCCTTGAGCATTGAAATAGATAGAATAAATACATTTATGCTTAACGCATAGATAGCCTTATTTTTTCCACAATAAGGGCTTTTTTATACATAATATTTTAGAATTGTTTTCTTGTGCTTACCTTTGTCCGACCGCTTCAGCCATTTCTTATTTTACATTGTAAATACATGTGCTGCGCACCGGTCTAAAAAATCAGGGCGTTATGACTAAGTACATTTTTGTTACCGGTGGGGTTACTTCATCGTTGGGTAAAGGTATTATTGCTGCATCGTTAGCTAAGCTACTGCAAGCCAGGGGGTATACTACCACCATTCAAAAATTTGATCCGTATATAAATGTTGACCCGGGTACGCTAAACCCTTATGAGCATGGCGAGTGTTATGTAACCGAAGATGGTGCTGAAACCGATCTTGACCTAGGGCATTACGAACGCTTTTTAAATACCTATACATCTCAGGCCAATAATGTTACGACAGGGCGCATTTATCAGTATGTAATAAACAAAGAACGCGAAGGTGCTTATTTGGGTAAGACGGTACAAGTAATACCCCATATAACCGATGAGATTAAGCGCCGCATGACCTTGCTGGGTAAGGATAACCGGTATGATTTAGTAATTACAGAGTTAGGTGGTACTGTAGGCGATATAGAATCTTTGCCCTATATAGAAGCGGTAAGACAATTGAAATGGGAAATGGGCGATGAAAATTGTTTGGTGGTTCATCTTACATTAATTCCCTACCTAAGAGCAGCAAAAGAATTAAAGACCAAGCCCACACAGCATTCGGTAAAGATGATGAGTGAGAATGGATTAAACCCTGATGTATTGGTATGCCGCACAGAAGAGCCCTTATATAAAGACTTGAAACGTAAAATTGCCCTTTTCTGCAACGTAACCCAGGATGCCGTAATTGAGGCACTGGATGCTGATACCATATATGGTGTGCCATTGGAAATGATGCGTGAAAAGCTGGATATAATTTGTTTGGAAAAATTGAAACTTCCTTTAGGTTCTGAACCCAATTTGCTAAAATGGAAAGAGTTCTTAAATAAGCTACGTTATCCAAAATCTAAAGTTACAATAGGCTTAATTGGTAAATATGTTGAGCTTCAGGATGCATATAAATC
>CAIRTF010000197.1 GCA_903881425.1 uncultured Chitinophagaceae bacterium
GGAAATAAAATAACGGAGGTATAGTGTCCGAAGCGCACTCCACTAAAAGTCTTGCATTATCTTCATGCAAGACTTTTTATTTTTATCACTCAATCGCCATCATGAAAAAAATAATTTTCTTCATCTCTTTCATTATTCTTTATCAAATATCCTTCACGCAAAAAAATAATTGGGCATTGTTAGGATTCATAAAAGCCGATTCTGCCAATCCAATTTTAACTCCCGGAATAAATAATTTTATTGATCCTATCACAAAACAAAAAATATTTTGGGAAGAGAAAGATGTATTCAATCCTGCATTAGTAATAAAAGATGGAAAAGCTTTTATGTTGTATCGTGCGCAAGATAAAGTTGGAACATCTCGAATTGGGTTGGCTGAAAGCCTTGATGGCATTCATTTTGCTAAACATACAATACCGGTTTTATTTCCTGATAATGATGCCTATAAAAAATATGAATGGCAGGGTGGATGTGAAGATCCAAGAATTGTAGAAGATGATAACGGTACATATTATATGACTTACACAGCTTATGATGGGAAGATCGCAAGATTAATGATTGCAACTTCTAAAGATCTGTTGCATTGGAAAAAGTACGGACCTGCATTTGCTGATGCCTATCATGGAAAATATTTAAATAAATGGAGTAAATCGGGTTCCATTGTTTCAACCTATCATAATGGAAAAATCATAGCTACGAAAATCAATGGACATTATTGGATGTATTGGGGTGATGTTTTTATTTGGACAGCGATATCGGATGATTTAATTCATTGGACGCCGATTGAAAAAAATAAAAATGAAATCACAACTGACTCATTGAAAAGTGAAGCACTGAATATGCCCGATTTAAAAATTGCAGTAAATACTCGAAAGAAAAAATTTGATAGTGATCTGGTGGAATCCGGTCCGCCTGCAATGTTGACTAATAAAGGCATTCTCTTATTATATAACAGCAGAAACATTAAAAGCATTGGAGATACTACATTGGCAGAAGGTACATATGCAGCCGGACAAATTTTATTTGACCAACAAGAACCAACAAAAAAATTACAACGATTGAATAATTATTTTGTTAAACCCGATAAGCCTTATGAATTCTCCGGCCAAGTAAATAATGTTTGTTTCATTGAAGGGCTAGCACATTTTCACAACAAATGGTTTTTATATTATGGTACGGCTGATTCGAAGATTGCAGTGGCAGTGAGTGATGATCATTAACATTTCTCCAACGCCTGTAAAATATCATTCAAAATATCTTGTTTGTATTCCAATCCAACACTAATACGAATCAAGCCCGGCGTGATGTTCACGGCTTGTCGTTCTGCTTCGGTTAATTTTGCATGGGTGGTGCTGGCCGGATGTGATGCAATACTTCTGGTATCTCCCAAATTAGCAGTAAGCGATAACATTTCTAAACTATCTAAAAATTTTCTCCCACTTTCTAATCCGCCTTTTAATTCAAAACAAACAATGCCGCCACCATTTTTCATTTGCTTTATTGCAATAGTATGTTGCGGATGTGTTGCTAAGAATGGATATTTTAAAAAAGAAATTTTATCATGTTGTTGTAATTGCTCTGCTATAAATAATGCATTTGATGCATGACGTTCCATTCTTACATCCAATGTTTCTAAACTTTTACTCAATACCCATGCATTAAACGGAGATAAAGCCGGTCCGGTACTTCTGCAGAATAAATAAATTTCTTTGATCAACTCTTTTTTGCCAACAACAACACCGCCTAAAACTCTTCCTTGTCCATCAAGCCATTTTGTTGCAGAATGAATTACAATATCTGCACCTAAACTAATCGGTGTTTGATTGATAGGTGTTGCAAAACAATTATCTACGTTAAAAATAATATGGTGTTTTTTACAAAGCTTGCCAATCATGGCTAAATCTAAAATATCTAACCCGGGATTAGTAGGCGATTCAACATAAATCATTTTCGTATTCGGTTGAATGGCTGCTTCCCATTCTTGTTCTGTTGCATTGGATGGAACATAAGAATAGGCGATGCCGAATTTTGGCAAATACTTTGAAATAACCGTGTGTGTGCTTCCAAAGATGGCATTACAACTTAATAAATGATCGCCTTGTTTCATTAATGCCATAAATGATCCAAATACAGCACTCATGCCGGATGCAGTGGCATAGCCACTTTCGGCACCTTCGAGTGCACACATTTTATCAATGAATTCCTGAACGGATGGATTACTGAATCTGCTATAAATATTATCATCACTTTCATCGGCAAATGCTGCACGCATGTCTTCAGCATTATCAAACTGAAAACTACTTGTTAAAAACATAGGTGTACTATGTTCCATTTCATTCGTTAACTCTGTTTGAATGCGTATGGCTTTGGTGATTTTATTTTGCTCTGACATGTTTTGTTTATTACACGAATTAAATCGAATTGCACGAAATGTTTTCTTTTACTTATAACTTATCATTCTTCACTTGAACCTTCCAATCAATCAAACATCCGGCTGCACGTAATGTTGCTGCAACTGAACAATATTTGTCGATAGATAATGCAGAAGCTTTCTTGGCTTTGTCTTCATCAATATTTCCGGTAAATTGAAATAGAACATTTATATGTTTCCATAAAGCCGGCTCTTTACTTTGCTCACGCTCTCCTTCAATAATTATTTTAAAATTTGATATTTCCTGTCTTTGTTTTTTTAAAATGGAAACAATATCAATACCACTGCAACTTCCCAAAGCCATTAATAATAATTGCATGGGCCTGGCACCGGAATTATGCCCACCTATTTCAGCAGCACCATCCATCTTCACGGTATGACCATTGCTGTCTTTGGCTTCAAAAGCATAGGAATCATCTGTTCTGTTCAATTCTATTTTCACCATTCGAAAATAATTTCTGCAAAGATAATTCAAATCATGTCCTTACTTTGCTACGAAATGCGGAATGAGCTTATGCAAACATTTAATTATAGCAAAGACTTTGTTTTTGAGAACGGCAAACATTTACCCGGCTTAACTATTACTTATAAAACGCATGGTACTTTAAATGCAGATAAGAGCAATGTAATATGGATATGTCATGCATTAACAGCCAATGCAGATCCGGCAGATTGGTGGAAAGGATTGGTGGGAGTGGGTTGTATCATTGATCCTGAAAAATATTTTATTGTTGGTGCTAATATTTTAGGTTCTTGTTATGGAACAACCGGACCATTAAGCATTCATCCAAAAACCAATCAACCTTATTATTCAGATTTTCCTGCAGTGACGATTCGTGATATGGTTCAAGCCAATATTTTATTGCGCCAACATTTAGGGGTAGAAAAAATTTATTTATTGATGGGTGGCAGTATGGGTGGTTATCAGGTATTGGAATGGGCAATGATGGAAAAAAACGTGATTGAACATTTATTTTTAATTGCAACATCACCATCTGAAAGTGCATGGGGTGTGGCGGTACATACTGCGCAACGTTTAGCGATAGAAGCAGACAGCACCTGGATGGAACATAGAGCGGATGCGGGTTCTAAAGGACTAAAAGCAGCTCGTGCTATCGGAATGCTCACCTATCGCAATTATGGAATTTATCAGGAAAAACAAACTGATCCTGATCCTGAAAAGATAGATGACTTCCGCGTTTCATCTTACATCATTTATCAGGGCGATAAATTAGTAAAACGTTTTAACGCTTACAGTTATTGGTTATTAACGAAAGCAATGGATAGTCATCATTTAGGAAGAAAGCGTGGAGGTGATTTAATAAAAGCATTGCAATCCATTCAACAAAAAACATTGATTATTGGCATTAAGAGTGATATTCTTTGTCCATTAGATGAACAACGTTTTATGGCCGATCATATGCCCAATGCCGAATTGATTGAAATTGATTCAGCATACGGACATGATGGTTTTATCATTGAAACAAAACAAATCACCGACCATTTAAGTAAATGGATGAATAATATTTGAACAGTTTTAAATAACGGTTGTTAATTTAGTATAAACTAATTTTTATGGGTATCTGGAAACAAATAGCTGAATATCTCTACATCAAAAAACGTGATCCTAAAGAGCCTCGAACCCAATGGATGAAATACATGCATGGTATGAATCGTATTTCACTCATCATGTTTTTAATAGCAGTGCTCATCATCATTTTTAAATTGTTGATATTACCATTGATCAGAAAATAGTCAGTTACTTTTTAATGAAATCGTAAATACTTTTTGCCGCTTTTGCGGAAGCATGTCCGCCTTGTGATAGTAAAGATTTTAAATCAGCATAGTCTTTTGCTAATTGCTTCCTTCTTTCTTGATTATTTAATAACTCATTCAATTCGGCAGTCAAATTTTTTACTGTCAATTCATTTTGAATAAATTCTTTCACTACCAATTTATCCATGATCAAATTCACCAGCGATATAAATTTTACATTCACCACTCGTTTGCCAATTTCATAACTGATAGTACCGGCTTTATAGCAAACCGCTTCGGGCACTGCAAACAAAGCAGTCTCTAAAGTAGCTGTGCCGCTGGTTACCAGTGCTGCACTGCTTTGCATCAACAATTCGTATGTTTTATTTTTTACAGCGGAAATATTACCCCCGGCCCCTGAAAGGGAGTTAAAAAAAGTTTCATAAAAACTATCTTCTAATCCAGGCGACTTTGCTACAACAAAATTATAATCGGGAAAAAATTTCGAAACTGCTAACATGATGGGTAATTTCTTTTCTATCTCTTGCTTGCGACTTCCTGGTAATAAGGCAATAATATTTTCTCCTAGCATTTGACTCCCGACTCCTAACTCTTGACTTGCTTCCACCACTTCCACCAATGGATGACCAACATATTCCACATCCCAATGCCATTTATTTTGATAATATTCTTTTTCAAACGGAAGGATGACCAGCATTTTATCGATGCAATGTTTCATTTTTTTCACCCGATTTTCTTTCCATGCCCACACTTGCGGAGAAATATAATATACAATTCTAAAGCCTTGTTTTTTTGCCCATTCGGCAATGCGTAAATTAAAACCTGGGTAATCAATCAATACAATTACATCGGGTTGAAAAGCGGTAATATCTTCTTTGCAGAATTTGATGTTACGAAAAATAGTCGGCAAATTTTTAATCACTTCAGCAAAACCCATAAAAGCCAATTCGCTGTAATGCTTTACCAGCGTGGCTCCAGCAGCCTGCATCAAATCGCCACCCCAGCAACGAATATTTGCTGATGCATCTTGTACATGCAATTCTTTGATCAAATTACTGCCATGCAGATCGCCACTGGCTTCACCCGAAATAATGTAGTATTTCATTGTTGTGTAAAGATATGAATCTTATCTGTGGTATAAATTTTGAAGCTTTGAGTGATTTTAATACACAAACTTCAATATCAAGGCAAGTATTGCATACACACAAGTAACAATAAAAATACCTCTTGCTGTTTTATCTTTATGTGTATTGATATATAATGTAAAAAATATGGCGTTAGCTAGTAAAGAAAAACTTACCATGCCTGTAATGAGATGTTTTTCTACCAATAAAAATTTTATAAAATCAATGAATGAATAGGCACTGAACTTCCAGAAATAAAAACCCACCATACCTAATAGAGGAGCGAATAAACCAATAATCAAACCTAATTTTAAATTATCTTTTTTAAACATTGTAGTAATTTTTTATTACACGAATTAGTTATTGTTTTTAATTCGTGAAAATCCGTTTAGTTCGTGGCTAAAACTTCCACTTCGTTTCTATTTCTTTTTTCAAAGAATAATTTGTCAAATCAAATTGTACGGGCACCACACTTACATAATTATTTTTCAATGCCCATACATCGGTATCTTTTCCTTTATCAAAATTTACAAACTCACCGGTAAGCCAATAATATTTTTTACCATGCGGATCATTTCTTTCAATAAAATCTTCTTCGTATTTCGCATAGGCTTGTCGGCATACTTTTATTCCTTTAATCAATGTTTCATCAACTGCAGGAATATTTACATTCAATGTTAAATGCTTATCTAATTTTTGCGACAACATTTGTCGAACAATTTTTTTTACATACACTTTTGCGCCCGTAAAATCTGCTTCCACACTTAAATCTAATAAAGAAAATCCGGCAGATGGAATACTTTCAATCGCTGCTTCAATGGCTGCACTCATGGTGCCACTATAAATTACATTGATGGAATGATTGGCACCATGATTGATACCACTTAAACAAATATCGGGTTTGCGATGCAATACTTTATCTACCGCAAGTTTAACGCAATCAACCGGTGTACCGCTGCAACTGTATGCTTCCACACCATCCATAAAATGAACTTTATGTAAACGCAAAGGATGACCGATGGTGATGGCATGTCCCATGCCACTTTGCGGTTTATCTGGAGCAACAACTACCACTCTGCCTAAATCTTTCACTGCTTCAACTAATGCTTTAATGCCGGGTGCAGTAATACTATCATCGTTTGTAACTAAAATAACCGGAACGTTTTTCTTTTTTGTCTTCGCCATAATTGCAAGATACGAGGTAATTTATTTTTGATAAAGTCGTAATGAATATTCCTTTCTCTTATTATACATCTGTAATGCACTTTCACTGATCTTCAGATAGCAGTGGATTTATTTTCTTTGCATGTTGAAATGCCAATAAAGTTTTTTTTAAACTTTTTTTATTAAAGCACAGTTTTGCTTTACCTGTTGCAGTAAGTCCATTAATACCATTAAGACATTGTATCATCCATTTCCGATTTTGCCTGTTTCGGGTATTCCATTTGGTTGTGCTGATATTTTTATTCGGAAAAATATACCAGTGTGCCTTGCGGGTACAATAATAACTGTGTGGTAGATGCGTTACGTCAGCTGCCCATTCTTCAATAAGCTGTAAAGAATTGGCCGTTGCCGGATCGAGTACATAGTAAACTATCTGTCCATCCACCTTCACCGGAATCATCGGCGCCACATGATAATTCCAATTTTGTTTTAATCCGCCAATATGGCCCTTTAGATAAGCACCGCCGAATACCCAGGCTTTATAATTGTGAATATTCCATTCGTCCAGCAATACACATACAGCATCAGCTTTTCCTTCACAACCGTTATGTGTATTTTTCCAGTTAAACAATGAGTGTTGCTTAAAAAAAATAAATAGTTGGTCTGCCTGTGCTTTAGATATTGTATTGTGATGAGAATCAATATCAGAAAGAACTGCATCAAAAAGAGTGGGAACGATTGTATCCATTGAATTGAAGGTAGCCTTATTTATCTGTTAAGCTAAGATTCTGCAGGGTGTTATCACATGAAAATCAAATTTTAGCATGATATAAATATTATAAAATAAAAAAAGTCGTTGAACTATTCAACGACTTAAACTTAAAAACTTATCACTTAAAACTTTTTACTTTTCTATGCTACTGCTTTCTTTACTAATGCTGCTGCTTCACTTAATTGAATAGCACTTTCTACTTTCAATCCGCTTTCATCAATTAATTTTTTTGCTTCTACAGCGTTGGTTCCCTGTAAACGAACAATGATAGGAATATTGATATTGCCCAATTTATTATACGCTTCAATAACACCGGCGGCAACACGATCGCAACGAACAATACCACCAAAGATGTTAATGAGAATAGCTTTTACATTCGGGTCTTTCATAATAATTCTGAAACCGGCTTCCACTGTTTGTGCATTGGCAGTACCACCTACATCCAAAAAGTTAGCAGGCTCACCGCCACTTAATTTAATCATATCCATTGTTGCCATGGCCAAACCTGCACCGTTTACCATGCAACCCACATTGCCATCTAATTTTACAAAGTTTAAATTGTATTGACCGGCCTCTACTTCAGTAGGATCTTCTTCTGTTACATCTCTCATGGCTGCTAAATCAGGATGACGCATCAATGAATTTTCATCTAAATTCATCTTACAATCAACTGCAATCATCTTTTCATCACTTGTTTTAAATAATGGATTAATTTCTAACATAGAGCAATCCAATCCAACATAGGCATTGTATAAATTGGTAACAAACTTTACGCAATTCTTAAAAGCTTCGCCATTCAATCCTAAATTAAAAGCAATTTTTCTTGCTTGAAAACCTTGTAAGCCGCCACCCGGATGAACCCATTCTTTAAATATTTTTTCAGGTGTATCATGAGCAACATCTTCAATATTCATTCCGCCTTCGGTAGAATACATAATTACATTTTGTCCTTTTGCTCTGTCTAATAAAATTGACAAGTAAAACTCTTTTGTTGGATTAGGTCCGGGATAATACACATCTTGTGCAATTAAAATCTTGTTTACTTTTTTACCGGCAAGACCTGTTTGAATAGTCACTAATGTATGACCTAAAATATTTTTAGCAATATTGCTTACATCTTCTAAACTTTTGCCAACAGCTACACCACGTTGTTCGCTGCCAACAATTTTTCCTTTACCGCGACCACCCGCATGTATCTGCGCTTTCACCACAGCAAAATTGTTATTGGTTTGTGTTTTAATTTGGCGATAAGCTTCTTCAGCAGCCATTACTGTATCAACCGCAATGCCCTCCTGAACAGGAACATTGTATTTCTTCAATAATTCTTTGGCTTGATATTCGTGTAGATTCATACAAAAATTTTGTGCAGCGAAGATAATGGATTTCGTTTTTCATTAACTGATAATTGCTGCTTTTAGATGAATTTGGATAATAATTTTAGTACCCTACTATTTCAATAGATTAAATTTTTGTGAAATCGGGAAAATCTGAAAACAAAATAGCTGTATGTACATGCATTTCCTTACTTTCGCCTAAAATAAAAAATCTTAGTATGAAAAAAATCTTCTTTGTATTGATTGGAATTGCAGCTCTAACAAGCTTTTCAGCTTTTAAAAACCCGCCCGCTACTTATACTGTGTCTACTGATGCAAGTAAAGTTGAATGGACCGGTGCTAAAAAAGCAGGTTATCACACAGGCGCTTTTAGTTTAAAAAGTGGTTCCGTAACAGTTGATAACGGTAAATTAACCGGTGGTCAATTTGTTATCGATCTCGCATCTTTAAAATCTACCGAACCAACAGGTGGAGAAAGATTAGAAGGCCATTTAAAAAGCCCTGAATTTTTTGATGTTGCTAAATTCGGCGAAGCAACTTTTACCATTACTTCAGTTAATTATACCAGCGAAACAAATGTAGATATCAGCGGCAACCTAAGTATTAAAGGTGCAACTGTTGCATTAAAGTTTCCTGCAGTTATTCGTAATGCTGATGATAAAAAATTCTTTGGTGAAGCTTTCTTTTCATTGAATTCAAGATTATTACCTATTACTGACAAATATTCAATGCCCGATGTTCAATTAGCTATCCATTTATTTGGTACAAAATAATTCAGTCAAATTATTTATATAAAAGCCCCGCTGTAAGCGGGGCTTTTGTTTTATCTTGGACTGATGAAAAAATATTTACTTTTTATTTTTTTATGGATGAGTTGTATTCAACTCCATGCACAAAAACATTTCCGTTTACAAACCAAAGAAGCAGGCAATGAGAGAATGACAGGCAGAGAATTTTATAAAATTGTTGCCGCTTGGAAATGGAAAGAAAGAGATTCATTAGCAGTGAAAGAAATTTTATCAGGTAATATTCCATCTTTCTTAAAAAAATTTGAACGTATTAATGTTTCTGTTATTGATTCAATAACAGGAAAAGAAATTCATGCATATTATTTTGCAGCACCGGATTATTTAAGCATCGGCACAGATAATGATTGGGCTCGTATTCCCTTAACTCCAATGGCTGCGCAAAAAATTGCCGACACTTTTCATTGTTTTTTACCAACCCGTAAAATGGTAGATGATATTTATTCAGCTGCAAAAATAAAATTGGAACCTGTGCCTTTGTATGCTTTTCGTGACAGCAGTGTAATGATGTGGCACCATCATTTAATCATTGAAGGACAAAGAAAATTACAGAAAGGATTAATTGCAGGAATAAAAAAAGATGTAGTGATCAGCGGATTAGTTCCGAGATACCCCAAACCCAATCATGAAGCCATTTATGGTTGGCATAAATTAGATGGCAAAGCGATTCAACCTTTATATATCGGGCATATTAATTGGTGGGTGGATTATAGTCATGGTATTCGATTGGTGTATGAAAAAATTTATGTAGATGGTAAACCCATGCATTATACTGAAGTACTATCAAACCCAATACTGAAAAGGCTTTTATGCGATGAAGAGTTTTGTGATTTTTATAAATATTAAACTTACAAATATCGATCTTCCAGAATTTCTTTATGATGCAATAAATGCCCGAATGTAATAAAGGCAATTGCATTTACTGTAATTGAATTATTATTACCCATTCCTTTTTGTTGTAATTGTTCTTCGGTAAACGATAACAATAACAAATCGGTTGATTTGCGAACAGCCTTAAATTCTTCCTGTAATGATTGTAAACTTCTGGAGCCTGCGTTTGCATTCGCTGCAAAACTATTTTCATCAAAGCCTGGTAAATTAGTTGCATCTTTTCTGGCAAACCTTAATGCACGGTAAGCAAATATTCTTTCCGCATCAATTAAATGTTGTATTACATCTTTCACTGTCCATTTATTTTCAGCATAAGCATAATCAGCTTTTGCCTCCGGTAAATGGTTGATAAATTGATTTAATGCAACTGAATATTTTTCAATTAAATCTTTTGGATTTTCTCCAACTGCTTTTTGAATATAATTATGATAGAACGATGCACAATCGCCTTCTTTTGGTCTTGCCATGATTAATTTGCTTTTGAATTTTTGAAAGATGATTTTGGCAGCTTCTCATTTTTATTTTGCAATGATTGTTCCAACGCATAGGCCAATGCTACTGCACCGCCTGCATTGATGACGCCACCCGATCTGCATAAATCACTCATAGAAACCAATTCATCTTTTGTTCCCGGCTTAATTACTTTTACACTTGCATCAGGAACAGAAACAGATTTTTCAATTACTTGTTTTACTTGTTGTGCAGTTAATTCAGGAAAATAAGAACGTATCAATGCTGCCAAACCCGCTACCACAGGCGATGCCATGCTGGTTCCCTGTTCATTGCCATATTGATTACCACCGGGTAATGTGGAGTAAATTTTTACGCCGGGTGCAAAAACATCCACACTATTTTTTCCGTAATTACTAAAAGGAGCCGCTAAACTTCCATTGCCGATTCTTGGATCACCGCTGGCACCTACAGTAATAAAATTAGAGGCCTTTTTATTGCTGAATAAATAATTTGGACTTGGATAATTTTCTTTTTCATCTACGTTTTCATTTTCATTTCCTGCAGCATGTACTAATAAAACATCTTTACTTTCTGCATATCTTACCGCGCTGTCTACCCATCTTTTTTCCGGCGAATAAGATTTCCCGAAACTCATATTAATCACTTTTGCACCATTGTCTACTGCATAAAAAATAGCAAGAGCAATATCTTTATCATATTCATCGCCATCAGGTACAGCACGAATCATCATGATCTTAACATTATCGGCAACACCATTCATACCAATACCATTATCGCGTTGTGCAGCAATAATGCCTGATACATGCGTGCCATGCATTGGTCCGGGGCCCATCACATCATTGTTGCCATAAAATTTATCATTGATATTATTGTAATCATCTTTAATAAAATCTGCACGATAATCATGCAACGGTGTTTGTTTTGCAGCCAACACTTCTTTTTTTCCTTCTACTTCCTGTTCTAATTCATTTAAGATAGTGGTGTTCTTCATATCAGGTTCTATACCTGCCATTTTCATGCTCGTTAAATAGCCAAACTTGGCATTCTTTGCTTCAGGTGTTTTAGGAATATATTTTTCCAATTCCCCGGCAGTATATTCTTTCACATTCATTTCGGTACACAAAACCTGATCTTGTTTCTTTAATCCTTTCAGGAACATATCCATAAAACTGATCTCTGCCTGCTCTTCGGTACTTAAGTTTAATTCATCAGAAGCACGCTTCCACATTTTATATTGATATTTATCTTCTGCACTTAAAGTATTCGTATCAATATCTTTTGCTAAATATTTATTTTCAAAACGATGATACACTCTTGTTCTTTCTTCACCTGCTTTTTTTAATAGTTTGCCATCTTTACCACCAATAAAATTCCATCCATACACATCATCCGTATAACCATTATGATCATCATCCGATTTATTATTCGGAATTTCTTTTGCATTATGCCACAACATATTTTTAAGATCTTCATGCAAAGTATCTACACCAGAATCGATTACTGCAACAATCACTGTTTTTGATTTCTTATTTTTTTCTTTTAAGAATTGATAAGCCTTATCAAGATTGATTCCGTAAAAAGAATCTTTTTCCGGACTCATTAAATGCCATCCTTTGGGAATATTCGGTTGCGCAAAAATGTTAACACAGCAAATGATTGCTATAAAGAGTGAAAGTCTTTGTTTCATGGTTGAAGTAGAATTCTGCATCAGCAAATTTGTGTAATGAATTTGATATAATAAAGCCGCCGAAAATATTTATGAAAATATTAGAGACATCCCAGTCTGCCGCCATCTACCGGAAAATTAATGCCGTTCACATAAGCAGCAGCAGGGGATGCAAGAAAAGCTACTGCAGCACCAAACTCATTAGGTTGACCCAAACGCTTTGCCGGTATGGTTTCTGCCACAATTTGTTTTTCCTCTTCTAAAGAAATATTTTTCTTGGAAGAGGATTGTCCTAATAAATAATCCAATCTTTCAGTTTCGGTATAACCGGGTAATACATTATTTACGGTGATACCAAACTGACCTAATTCATTTGCTAATGTTTTTGCCCAACTGGCTACGGCTGCTCGAATGGTATTGGAGACACCTAAACCCGGTATGGGTTGTTTAACGGATAATGAAATAATATTGATGATGCGACCAAAATTTTCTTTCTTCATTCCTTCAACAACAGCCTGTACCAAAATTTGATTGCAGATCAGATGCATTTGAAATGCTTTTTCAAATGATGATATTCCGGCAGTAATGATTTCTCCGCTGGCTGGTCCGCCGGTATTATTTACTAAAATATGAATGATGTTATTTTTATTAAGATAATCATCAATCATTTTTTTTACTTCTTCAGGATTGGAAAAATCAGCTACTAAATATTGATGGTGTTGATGGAGTGAAATATCTAATTGCGCTACAGCTTTTTGTAATTTTTCTTTATTACGGGAAACCAAAATAATATCGGCACCCAATAACGATAATTCAATGGCTGATGCCAAACCTAATCCCTGTGATCCTCCGCAAACCAATGCAGTCTTGCCTTTCAGATTCAAATCCATATTTATAAATTTTTATAATCTTCTCTTTCCGGATTAAATACATCTAATAATTTGCAATCGGTAATGGCTAAGCCGGAATGTTTTGCATTGGATGGAATGACAAACACTTTTCCTTTTTCTAAAATATACGGAACGCCATCAACGGTTAATTCAAATGTTCCTTCGTTCACAATAGAAATTTGTTCATGCGGATGACTATGTTCTTTTAAAACACTTCCTGCAATTACATCCACAAAAGAAAAAGTCATTCTTCCGGTATGAATAAATTGCGCAGTATATCCTGCTGTCAGTGTTTTAGTATCTAATTCATTTACTTCAATTAATGGCATAATAATTAATTTTGTTTTATTAGTCTTTGCGTTACATCTTTTAACCGCAAAGAAAAACGCAAAATTTTTGTTCTTTATATTTTAAATTCAATTCCCTGCGCCAATGGCAATTGATCACTCCAGTTAATGGTATTGGTTTGCCGGCGCATATAGGCTTTCCATGCATCACTGCCGCTTTCTCTTCCGCCACCTGTTTCTTTTTCACCACCAAATGCACCGCCAATTTCAGCACCGCTTGTTCCTATGTTCACATTTGCAATACCGCAATCGCTTCCGGTATGTGATAAAAATTCTTCGGCTTCACGCATGTTCAATGTAAAGATGGAAGAAGATAAACCTTGCGGTACATTATTCTGTATAGCAATTGCTTCGGGTAAATTTTTATATTTCATCAAGTATAAAATAGGCGCAAATGTTTCGTGTTGTACAATGGGTAATTCATTATCTACTTCTGCTATGCATGGTTGAACATAACAGCCACTTTCATATCCGGCACCATTAATCGCACCGCCTTCCACAACAAATTTTCCACCTTGTTGCTTGCATTGTTCAATAGCATGTAAATAAATATTTACGGCATCTTTATCAATCAACGGACCTGCATGATTTTTTTTGTCTAATGGATTGCCAATCTTTAATTGATGATAAGCTTTCACTAATTTTTCTTTGAAAGCATCATAAATAGATTCATGAATAATCAGCCTTCTGGTGGATGTACATCTTTGTCCTGCTGTTCCAACGGCGCCGAACATGGCACCAATCAAAGCCATATCCAGATCAGCATGCTGAGAAATAATAATGGCATTATTACCACCCAATTCTAAAATAGATTTGCCAAAACGTTTGGCAACAGCTTCTCCAACTGCTTTGCCCATTCTGGTACTTCCTGTTGCACTGATTAATGCAATATTGGTATCATTACTTAACCATTCACCTGTTTCTCTGCCGCCTTGTATCAAACAATTCACACCTTCGGGTACATTATTTTTTTCTAAAACAGTGGCTACAATTTTTTGAACAGCAATAGCACTCAATGGTGTTTTCTCGCTTGGCTTCCAAATGCAAACATTGCCGCAAACCCATGCCAATGCAGCATTCCAGCTCCATACCGCTACCGGAAAATTAAATGCAGAAATAATTCCAACTATACCTAACGGATGCCATTGTTCATACATTCTGTGTTTACTTCTTTCGCTGTGCATGGTCAACCCGTATAACTGTCTGGATAGACCAACAGCAAAATCGCAGATATCAATCATCTCTTGTACTTCACCATAACCTTCTTGTAAACTTTTGCCCATTTCATAACTCACTAATTTTCCCAATGCTTCTTTATTATTACGCAATGCTTCGCCTACTTGTCTTACAATTTCTCCACGTTTTGGCGCAGGCCAGAGGCGCCATTCAATGAATGCTTTTTTTGCCTGATTGATTATTTGCTGATAAGATGATTCATCTGCAGTGGCAACAGTACCAATTAATTTTCCATCAACAGGAGAGAAGCTTTCCATTGTTGAACGACCTGTCTTTATCCACTTTGTACCTGTTGAAACACCCCAATTATTTTTTTCTATTTGCAATTGCTGAAGAAATTCCATGGCAAACTTTTTATGGTTTGCAAGATAAGCTTAATTAAAAAAGAAAAGGTAATACCAGATCGGGAACGACCAGTAGTACCTTTTGAAATGTAACCCTGCATGAAAACTTAAAAAATAGTTATTGTGGGCGTATGTAATACTGTATAACAGACGTGTAATCTCCTTTCAATGTTGCATATGGCAGTATTGAATTAGGTGAAGCCGGGAAATGTATCGGGGAAAGAATTAGTGTTTAGAAATACTTAACAATTTATCGTATGCATCTGCATAACTGCTGCCGATGGGAATCTCTTTACCGGCAACAACCAATTTGTTTTTACTGAACTTTTCTACTTTATTAATCGGTACAATATATGAGCGGTGAACACGAACAAATTCTTTTTGCGGTAACTTTTCCTGCATATTCTTTAAAGTCATCAGCGTTAATACAGGTGTAGGTTTAATATGTATTTTAATATAATCGTCTAATGCTTCTATTAAATCAATATCCTTTAAATTGATCTTCATCATTTCATAATTCACTTTTATATATAATGAATTCAATTGAAGGTCTTGAGAGGAAAGAAAATCAATATACTCTTTTGCTTTATAGGCTGCTTTTAAAAAACGATCATATTCAAAAGGCTTTAATAAATAATCAATGGCATCTACATTAAAACCATCCACCGCATAATCTTTGAATGCTGTGGTAAAAATCACAGCAGGCTTATGCAATAAATTTTTATAAAACTGAACGCCATTAATATCAGGCATTTGAATATCGAGAAATATCAAATCTGTTTTATTGGCCAATAAATATGCTTTTGCTTCATCGGGATTGGTGAATACTTTCTTCAATTGAAGAAAAGGAATTTTCTCGCAATATTGATTGATCAATTGAAGCGCTAAAGGTTCATCATCTATTGCAATACAGGAAATCATTTTAATAAAATATCTAAGTGAACAATAAAGTCGGTACCATTATCAACAACAGATAAAGTATATTTATCAGGATATAATAATTCCAATCTTCTTTTTACATTATTGATACCGATACCGGTTTTATCAATGATGCCGTTATCGGCTTTTACAATAGTATTAATGACAGAAAAAGAAACTTTATGGGTGTTTGCATGTAACTTGATATCGATAGATGTTGTTTCTTTTGTACTGATGCCGTACTTAAATGCATTTTCTACAAATGAGATAAACAAAAGCGGTGCAATTTGAATTTGGGCATCTTCTGTTTCAGCATTAAAATTAACATGCACTTTATCTGTTAATCTGACCAATTGAAGATCAATGAAATTTTTAATGAAATCAATTTCGTTTTCGATAGGAACAAAATTGCTTTGCGTTTCTGTAAGAATATACCGCATGATGGATGACAGCTTCATTACCGCAGGTGCTGTTTGTTCGCTCTTTACTACCGCCAATGAATAAATATTATTCAAAGTGTTGAAAAAGAAATGCGGATTTACCTGTGATCTTAAAAAAGATAGTTCGGTGTTTAATTTTTCATTTTCTGTTTCTTGCCTGTTTCGCTCAGTTTGAAGCCAGCGTTGCATTACAGAAATACAGGTACCAATGGTATATACCAATAAAAACACCGCATAAGACCATGGGAAGAAATTAAATCTTCTGGAAAAACCACCACCATTGGGTGGCGGACCTTGTGGTCTTGGTCCACCTCTGTGCATATGCATTTGCTGCAATGCATCAAAATTTTCAGGACTAATATAATCCACTATAATTTTAGGAATGTATAAAAATGCAATAAAGCATGCGATATTTATCAATGTATACCAAATACTTTTTTGTTTGAATAAAAGATGCGGAATTAGAATAAGTGTATTGAAATAATAAAACAACAATAAAAAAATATCATTCACAATCAGTGATGTGTGAAAATGTTTACTGATGGTATCAGGAATATCTTTTGCCTGTTGAGGATAAAAAATATAAGGCAAGGAAAAAAAACATATCCATGCTGCCGCATGTGCAATAACAATCAATATTTTTTTGTTCTTCTTCAAAGTGAAAACCTTTTTTAAAATTTCATATCGTATTTAGTCCAGATATTTATTTCTGTTATAGCATTTTGCAATCCTCCGCCGGCACCACCACCAGTGCCACCCATACTTCTTGGAACACCACCTTTTGCACCTGCAACAGAAGGTGCATTTACAACTCCTGTCATAGCTGTTGAACTACCTGTAGCTGTTTGTGCGGGGGCATTCAATCTGATTCCCAAACTGATTTTCTTTCCGGTTAAATTAGCCACTGTCCCGATAGAAGAAATGGGAATACCATATTCTATGTACATCACATTCGCTTCATCCCAACTAAATGCAATATTTATACCATTCTCATTATTCAATCCTAAAGTCATTTCATCTTGTTGTCCTTCAAAACCGGCTATTTTCATGGCAAATAATCTGGCAGCAAATTGTTGTCTCATTTGTTGAGGGTCCGGCTTGCCTCCGCCTTCTCCGTTTTCACCTCTTTGTCTGCCGCCACCAAAACCACCTCCACCTTGTTGAGCATCCAATGGGGAACTCTTTAAAGGAAATTCAATGGTTGTTCCTTCTTTATGTTTTCCTTTTACATCAATAAAAACATTCATTCCCAATCGCATCAATCTGAACTGTGTGCGCTGATTAGTTACTTTAAGAGCAATATAGAATTGATGTGCATCATTATCTGCTGCATAAGATATTTCGGTTTCTTTATCTGCAATAAATGAATCAGCAGCCCATTCATTTAATGTACCATCAATTACATGTGCCGGTTTAACGGTATCTGTAACAGCGGCCAATACTTTCATTGAAGTGAAAGCAAAAAACAGCATCATTAATAAAAAGAACTTTTTCATATTGCCGGGTTTATTTCAAAAATAATTATGATAAAAGGGTTGATATGAGTTTATGGGTGAACGAAGTTCAATAATCGGTAAGCTAAGCTATACAATTAAAACTGATCTTTTATTTGATGTCTTTCACTTCTTCATACAGGCTTTGGATCAGCCCGTCTGCTAAACCGATTTTAGGCACATATATTTCATCAATATCTGCCCAACGCATTACATTAATATAAATTTGTAAAGCAGGAACAATTACATCAGCGCGGTCTTCTCTCAACTTATAAATTCTTATTCTTTCCTCTAAAGAAACGGCTGAAAGTTCTTTGTAGTAATCTTTTAATAAATCTAATGGCAAAGGTTTTCCTTCTTTCTTTTTGCTCATCGAAAAAACTTTATTGATATTACCGCCACTTCCGATAGCAATCATGGGCAAAGAACTTTTGGTATTATTTTTTAAATGATCTTTCATTTCATCCCAGGTATGTTCTTCTACCTGGCCTTTTAATAAACGAATGGTGCCGATATTGAAAGACTCTTTGTATTTTAATTTTCCTTCCGCAAAAAAAGTTAATTCCGTGCTGCCGCCACCTACATCAATGTATAAATAGGAATGTTCTTTGTCTAAGTTTTCTGCGATATGGTTTTCATAAATGAAAGAAGCTTCATCATCACCACTGATCACTTTTATTTCGATGCCTGTTTCTAATTTTACTTTTCTGATGATATCGTCGCTGTTGGCTGCATCACGCATGGCACTGGTAGCGCAGGCTTTAATGTATTCTACATCATACACTTTCATCAAATGCCCGTAAGCCTTCATGGTTTGTAAGATCATGCCACGGCGATGCTTGGATATTTCGCCATTTTCAAATACATCAAAACCCAAGCGTAACGGAACCCTTATCAAATTCAGTTTATTGAATTCCGGTTTGCCATTATTTTTTTCAACTACATCAGCTATTAATAATCTTGCTGCATTACTTCCAATATCAATTGCCGCTAATCGCACTTGGTTTTAATGTTTTATGGTAGAGATACTGGTACGTTTCAATTTGAGAACGTACTTTTCTTTTACCTGCGAAAGGTACATAGTTATTAGAAAGTTCATTATCCAAAATGCGGGCTTTTACATTATCTCTTAATTGAATGTGGATAATGTCTTTGAGTTCTTTGCAAATAGTTTTATCTTTTATCGGAATAGCAGCTTCTACACGATGGTCTAAATTACGCACCATCCAATCGGCAGATGAAATGAATATTTTTTCTTTTCCATTATTATTAAATATCATCACTCTTGCATGTTCTAAATATTCATCTACAATACTGATGGCAGTTGTTTTAGTTTTGAATTTTTTATTTTCCATCATGGCACAGAAAATACTTCTTACAATCATTTTAATTTCTACACCCGCTTCTGCAGCCTGATATAATTTTTGAATCAATGTAACGTCACTTAATGAATTTATTTTAATGGTAATGCCGGCCGGTTTTTTGGCTCTGGCATTTTTTATTTCGCGATTGATATGTGTGATGATTTCTGAGCGCATATTAATCGGACAAACCAATAATGTTTTGCAGGCTTTCAACGGCTGCATACCTGCTTTCCAATTTTCCAGATACAAAAAAATACGATTAATATCTGCCATCACATTTCTGTTCGATGTTAATAAGAAATGATCTCCGTATATTTTTGCCGTTTGTTCATTTAAGTTACCCGTACTTACAAAACCATATTGCGTAATTTTATTTTTAATGCGCTTTTTAATGACACAGAGCTTTGCATGAATTTTCATTTTAGGCACACCCAGCAAAACTTTCACACCTTCTTCTTCCAGAATTTCTTTCCATTCCAAATTGGCTTCTTCATCAAATCTTGCTTTTAATTCCAGCATTACAATTACCTCTTTTCCATTGCGGGCTGCATTAATTAACGCATTGATGATTCTTGAATTTTCGGCTAAACGGTACGCAGTAATTTTAATAGAAATTACATCGGGGTCCATGGCTGCTTCTCTTAACAGATCAATCACTGCATTGAATGAATGATAAGGAAAATGAAGCATGACATCTTTTTGTAAAACAATATCTGTCACACGCATGGTTTTAATGAGTGCCGGATGGGTAAAAGGTTTTCTGCGTGGATTTTTTTGTGAGAAGACATCCGGAAAATCCATGAAGTGTCTGAAATTATGAATACGACCGCCGGGTATTAAATTACTTTTTTTATTGAGGTTCAATTTTCTGATTAAATACTCTAATAAACCGGCATCCATATTTTTATCATATACAAAGCGAACAGTTTTTCCTTTGCGTCTGTTCTTTAAACCTTTTTCTATTTTCTCCACAAAAGTGGTGGACACATCATTATCAATATCGATCTCGGCATCTTTGGTTACTTTAAATACATGTGATTCAAAATCATCAAAATCAAAATAAGAAAAGATATTGGGTAAGTTAAAACGGAGCACATCTTCCAATAAAATGATATGATGTTCGCCCGGTTTAGAGGGCAATAAAACAAAACGACCAATAGCACGGGAAGGCACTTCTATTAAAGCATATTTTTGGTAATAGGCCGATTTTTTTTTGCGCATTACTACGCCGAGGTATAAACTTTTATCACGCAGATAAGGCAACTGCGGCAAACTTTCTATCATCAGCGGAATCACATTTCCGCGAACATGATCGTCGAAGAAATTTTGCACAAACTTTTTTTGTTCTGCATTTAAATGTTTTTCATCTGCTAAAAATATTTTTTCTTTTTTCAGCTCTCTTAAAATGCCATTCCAAATTCGATTGAATTCGTTTTGTTGATTTAATACAACAATCTGTATTTCATCCAATACTTTTTGCGGGTCTTCTTCCATGTGCATGTTCAACTTTTTTCTTTTTTCTGCAAACTCTATCATGCGTTTTAAGGTTGCAACGCGAACACGAAAAAATTCATCTAAATTATTAGAAAAGATGCCCAAAAAGCGAATACGTTGTTGTAAAGGAACTGTAGGGTCGGCGGCTTCCTGCAAAACCCTTGCATTAAAACTAAGCCAACTGATA
This sequence comes from uncultured Chitinophagaceae bacterium, assembly GCA_903881425.1. GTDB lineage: Bacteria > Bacteroidota > Bacteroidia > Chitinophagales > Chitinophagaceae > CAILAF01. The sequence goes on from CAIRTF010000197.1 coordinate 21,152, forward strand.
TCTCTGGGAATAAATTGTTTTTTACTCATACTGCAAATCGTATTGGTCAAATATAAGATAGACGATAATATGCTTGTGTTAAGTTTGGGGTAATTGCGCCGTAATGCCTGCGGGCAACCATCTTTTATCTGTAACGGGTGTATGCGTATTTGCTTTCTCATATCTTAAATTGACTGCAGATAATAACAGACAATCGGATGATATTTCAAAGGGCATTGTTATGTTGGAGGATGCTGTAGCAATATTATTATAAGCAAAATCAAATGTTGTTTGAAAGCTATTGCAATCGTTTATGTTTTCGATATTACAATAAGCCACACAGATATTCATCTTAACAGAAATGGTATGTACAGGTGCTGTAATATGTTTATCAGGAATAAGAGAAGGCATTTGCAAAATGATCTGCTGCGCATGATTTTGAAATAGGGCAGGCCGTTGTTTTAATCTTTCAGCCAATAAACTTTCTGTGTTAAACTCAAAACCGCAAACAGGTATTTGTGCAGTAAGATATTTATATAAGGCAGTTCTGAATCTTCTTTGCATGGCTCTGTCTTTACTATCAGGTATAGCGTTAGTTAACAGGTGTCTGAATACTTTTTCTAATTGTGCTGCTTTGCCAAAATCTGAAGAACGTTTTTGTGTAGCTGCCGATTGTTTTACGCTTGCCGGTTTGGTGCGCACATAAAAGCCTTTTTTTCTGTTATAGAAAATAAGGTTTTCAATTGAACCGCTGATTTTTATATTGGTTTGCCTTGCCATTTGCTATATTATTAAACTCTAATATAACGAATATGTCTGATTTGGAGAATTACCGCTATCTCCTTCGTCTCTTGTTCGGGACTCCTTCGGATCAAGTGCATTGAACAATGCACTTGATCCGAACAAGACCCGAAGCAGGTAGGGTATTTTGGTGTTCAAATCCTCTTTGTTAAGCTGCCGCATTAATATAAAAATAAACGCATTATTTCTAATACCGGTGCAAGTCTCCTGACTTGTGCCATCCGTTACTTATTTCATAATAGCAACAGTTTTATATCAAGTAACAACAAGGCACAGGTCGGGAGACCCCAGATGCTGCTAACACAGGCATTTGCATTAGCGTCAAACTATTAAAACGTCTCATAAAACCACCCATTGTTTGCAAGTTCCTTGTAATACAATCCGGAATTATAATGGTCTTGTAAAAAAGTATCACGTTCTTTATAATCTGAAAGATTTATCAGGATACTTTCAATGTAAAAATAATTTATGAAACGATTGCTAGCCCTTATTTTTTTATGTGTAAGTAATAATACTGATGCACAAGTTGCAAATTACAATACACAAAATTTTCAGTTAACAATTGATGCAAAAGGCAATATCATTCATCAGATAGATAAGAATGATAAAACAGATTATGTGGTTAATGGAAAAGAATCTGCCATGCTTACTTTATTATTAAAAGATACTGTATTGCCTGCAA
>CAIRTF010000198.1 GCA_903881425.1 uncultured Chitinophagaceae bacterium
ACCAACTGTCTTTTACTGGGATTAACCAATTATTTAGTAATGCTTTCTTGTTACTTACTAAATTATTAAAATATAAAGTATCGGTATCAATGAAATTATTTTCAATCGCATAATTTAATTGCGAGAAAGGAAGTAATTGAATTTTATCTTTTATGATGAAGCCCAATGTTTGCCTGTCCATCAAATTAATCGAAAATTGTTTTTCCAATTCCAGAACAAAGCGAGCCACGGAATCAATGGCACGTCCGCATATTCTGGCATCAGTATCATCTGCCATGAATACAATAAACTGACCAAAAAATAAATTTGCATAACCTTTTACTGCAGCACCATGACTTTCCCATTCACTCACAAATTCGTTTAATACACTTTCTAATTGCAAAGCTTCGCTGATGGATAATAAACGATTGCTTTGATAGATCCACACTTTAGAATCAATGTCAAAATCTAAAGGGATATGTTCCTGATAATTTAATTTCATACAATTATTTTTTTTCTTTTTCCTCTGATGAATAAAAATACGCACCTACTAATGCAGCCAATACTTTCCAGAATAAATTCTCAAAACCAAATATTTTATTCCAGTCAAATTCTTTGGGTTTAAAAATTTTATCCATTAAAATATCTGCTACAAAAACAAAAGCAATAAGTATGACAATGCTGCTGATGATAAATTTTTTCCAGTTGATCTTAGTATTCATTTTGCTTATTATATTTTTCTAAAATTCTTTTGCCGAATATTAAATTCATGATGAAGCCGAACAGTACAATTTGAAGAATATAGCCAATGACTAATTTATGTAAGATTAAATTCGGTTCTTTAAATCTTTCCATTAACCAATCAAAAACTATAACAAGCGAACCATAAATAATCATGTTAATAAACATGACAGGCGAACTAAAATTTTTGAAAAGTTTTTTCACAACAAAAAAATTAAGCTAAAGATTGTTCAATCAATTCTGCAATGTCCAATACCTGTACCTCCTTTTCCTTTTCTTTATTCTTCACGCCATCTGTCATCATCGTATTGCAAAACGGGCAAGCAGCAGCAATGACCGATGCACCAGTTCCCAATGCTTCTTCTGTTCTTTCAATATTAATTCTGGTGTTGCCTTTTTCATCTTCTTTAAACATTTGCGCACCACCTGCACCACAGCATAAACCATTGCTGCGACAGCGTTTCATCTCAATCAATTCTGCATCCAATGCTTCTAATACTTTGCGTGGTGCTTCATAAATATTATTTGATCTGCCTAAATAACAACTATCGTGATAAGAAATCTTCTTTCCTTTAAAACTGCCGGCTTCTTTTAATTTTATTTTTCCTTCATCAATTAATTGTTGTAAAAAAGTAGTGTGATGAATTACTTCATAATGTCCGCCTAACTCCGGATATTCATTCTTCAGTGTATTAAAACAATGCGGACAAGTGGTTACAATTTTTTTGATACCATAACCATTCAATAATTGAATATTATTATAGGCCATCATTTGAAATAAAAATTCATTGCCAGATCTTCTGGCAGGATCGCCGGTACACATTTCTTCCTTACCCAATATGGCATAGTTGATGTTAACTTTATTTAAAATAGTAGCAAATGCTTTTGTTATTTTTTGAGCACGCACATCAAAACTTCCGGCACAGCCTACCCAAAACAAAACTTCGGGTGTTTCACCTTTTGCCATTAACTCAGCCATTGTATTAACCTTCATATAAAATTATTAGTTCTTAATTATTAGTTATTCATTTCAATTGCCCACTTATCTCTTTCATCAGGCGCTAATTTCCATGGCGCAAAATTATTCTCGATATTACTGAACATTGCATTCCATTCCTGCGGTGCATTACTTTCTTCCATGATTAAGTAACGACGCAATTGCGTGATGATATCCAAAGGCGAAATACTTACGGGACATTGTTCTACACATGCATTGCAAGTGGTACATGCTCTTAATTCTTCTTCACTGATATAATCTCGTAACAAAGATTTATTATCATCTTTAAATGCTTTATTTAAATCAATATTCTTTCCAACCTCTTCCAAGCGATCTCTCGTTTTCATCATAATGCTTCTCGGACTTAATAATTTTCCTGTGATGTTAGCCGGACAAGCTGCAGTACATCTTCCGCATTCGGTGCAACTATAAGCATCCATTAAATTTTTCCAACTCAAATCAAATACATCTTTAGCGCCGAATTTATTGGCGTGTGTTTGTGCTGCATCGCCTGTTGGCGCTAATTCCGGTTGCATGGCATACAATACTTCATTTTGTATTTCGGGCATGTTATGCATTTTGCCCTGCGGTTCTAATTTGGCATAATAGGCATTGGGAAATGCCAAAATAATATGCAGGTGTTTGGAATACGGCAGATAATTTAAAAAAGCAAAAATACCAACGATGTGTAACCACCAACATGTTTTTTCTATGAGTACCAAGCTATGCTCACTGAAATTATTGAATAATGGTTTTAAGAATGATGAAAAGAAAAATGATTGAGTGCTGTCGCAGGTATTCATCACTAAAAATAAACTCATCAAAATAATTTCTGTGATCAAAATATAATTGGCATCACTTCTTGGCCATCCGTTTAAATCCTTACTGGTAAATCGTTTTAGCTTTAATACATTTCTTCTGATCAAAAATATCACACAAACAATCAATACACCCGCCGCTAAAAATTCGAATGCATTGATCAACCAAATATACACTTCGCCTAAAGGTTTTTCGAACAAACGATGTGTCCCTAACAATCCATCCATCACAATTTCTAATACTTCAATATTGATGATGATGAATCCGCCGTAAATAATAAAATGCAAAATAGCAACCAATGGATTTTTAAACATTTTTTTTTGTCCGAATGCCAATAGCAAAACATTTTTCCATCGTTGCGATGAGTGATTATTTAAATCTTCATCTCTTCCTAAAAAAATATTTCTTCTGATCTCGCTGACTTTTCCCGCGAATAAATAAATGGCAATTCCTGAAACAAGAATGAACAAAACTTGAGGTATATACTGCATACAGCTTGTTTGTGCTGCTAAGATAGTTGATAAGTTGAAAGATGATTGGTTAGATTTATTGACAACTTTGTATTTATTTTGAACAAAGATTTGTATGGCCGAAAAAAATTACATACTCACCAAAGAACAGGCTTATCAAAAGCTGGAAAGGCTTGCATTGGAAGTGGCAGAACGCCTTCAAGGAGATGATGCCGAATTGGTCATTATCGGTGTTCGAAACAGCGGTTCGGTAATCGCTGAAAAGATTGGAATTTTGGTAAAAAAATATCTGTCCAATCCGGTAGAAGTCATTAATGCGCAGTTGGATAAAGATTTTCCGGTTGATGTGTTATTGAGCAAATCGATCGACTTCAATCAAAAAAATGTATTGATTGTTGATGATGTATCCAACAATGGAAAAACTTTGTTGTATGTGTTGAAACCATTGCTGGCATTTCATCCTAAAAGAATACAAACATTGGTATTGGTAGAGAGAATGCATAAATTATTTCCTGTAAAGCCCGATTATGTGGGTTTGTCGGTTGCTACCACTTTAGAAGATCATATTCATGTTGAAGTGAAAGACGGAGAAGTATTGGGTGCTTATTTATAAATGATAATTTTCTTCATTAATTTACGTTATTACATTTACTAATAAACAGAAATTTATTCAAATCTAAATCCTCAATTTTTATGGATGCTGCTACTTTGAAAAACATTAATACATGGTTGAGCGGAAATTATGATGCTGCTACCAAACAATCCATCGAAAAATTAAAATCGGAAAACCCTAACGAATTAGAAGAATCTTTTTACAGAAGTTTGGAATTTGGTACCGGTGGTTTGCGTGGTATAATGGGTGTGGGCACTAACCGAATGAACAAATATACAGTGGGTATGGCTACGCAAGGCTTTGCCAATTATTTAAAAAAGAGTTTTCCAAATGAAGATATTAAAGTGGCTATTGGTCATGATAGCAGAAACAACAGTCGCTTTTTTGCAGAAACAACTGCTAATGTTTTTGCATCAAATGGTATTAAGGTTTTTTTGTTTGAAGCATTAAGGCCAACACCTGAATTAAGTTTTGCCATTCGCACATTGGGTTGTAAAGGTGGTGTGGTTTGCACGGCATCTCATAATCCTAAAGAATACAATGGTTACAAAGCCTATTGGGATGATGGTGCACAATTGGTTCCACCGCATGATAAAAATGTAATTAAAGAAGTTGAAGCCATTTCAAGTGTGGATGATGTGAAATGGAGTGGTGGTGAAGCAAATATTACCATCATTGGTAAAGAAATGGATGATCAATATATTCAAATGGTGAAAGGATTAAGTGTTTATCCTGAAATTATCGCCAAGCAACATGATTTAAAAATTGTTTATACTCCCATTCACGGAACAGGAATTACTTTAGTGCCGAAAGTATTACAGGCATTCGGTTTCACCAATGTTCATGTGGTTGAAGAACAGGCAACACCCGATGGAAATTTTCCAACAGTGGTATATCCCAATCCCGAAGAAACTGAAACCATGAGTATTGGTTTGCAAAAAGCTAAAGTATTAGATGCGGATATTTTATTAGGAACAGATCCTGATGCTGATAGAGTAGGTGTGGGTGTAAAAAATCATAAAGGCGAGTGGGTTTTAATGAATGGTAATCAAACGGCTGTTCTTGCATTTGCATATATGATTGAAGCAAGAAAAAGCAAAGGCATTGCAGAGAAGAATGATATGGTCATCTCTACCATTGTTACAACAGAAATGATCAATGAAGTGGCTAAACAAAATAATGTGGCATGTTATAATGTATTAACCGGCTTTAAATGGATTGCTTCATTATTAAAAGAAAAAGAAGGCAAAGAAAATTATATTGTTGGTGGCGAAGAAAGTTTTGGTTTGATGATTGGTGATAAAGTGCGTGATAAAGATGCTGTAAGCGCTGTGGCATTATTATGCGAAATGGCAGCTATTGAAAAAAATAACGGCAGAACTTTATTTGATAAAATGATTGATCTGTATATCAAGTATGGTTTTTATTACGAGACATTGATCAGCATCACCAAAAAAGGAATGAACGGACAAAAAGAAATTGCTGATATGATGGAAGGTTATAGAAACAATCCGCCATCATCCATCAATGGAAGTAAAGTAGCGCATTTATTGGATTATGAACTTTCTATTGGAAAGAATTTATTAACCGGAGAGTCATGGAAGATAGAATTGCCAAAAAGTAATGTATTGCAATTCATCACAGAAGATGGTAGTAAAATTTCTGCTCGTCCCTCCGGCACAGAACCCAAAATTAAATTATATTTCAGTGTAAAAACTACATTGAATAACAAATCTGAATTTGATGAAAAGTATGCTGTATTGCAAAACAAGATAAAAGGTATTATTGAAGACATGCAACTGAAATAAGCGGGGATTATAATTATGACTTTGAATGAAACAAGAAAAATTGTTTTAGAAAAAACAGCAGAGAAAGCTACGCGATGGATTGGTTCTACCACATCGCTTACTTTTCATACCATTTTTTTTATTGTTAGTTTTTCATTGCCTTTATTTAAATTGGTGGATTGGGATAAGATGTTGTTGGTGCTTACAACAGTTGTTTCATTGGAAGCAATTTATCTTTCAATCTTCATTCAAATGACGGTAAATAAAAATAGCCAGGATATTGAGATCATACAAGAAGATATAGATGAGATACAGGAAGATGTGGATGAAATTCAAGAAGATATAGATGAGATACAAGAAGATATTCAGGAAGAAACAGAGAATAAAACAATCATTATTGAGAACAAAGAAGCACATGCATTAGCGGCTATTCAGTCTATTTTGTTGAAACTGCATAAAGAGATAGATGTCCTTAAAAAGAATGATGAGGCAAAATAATTTTCTAAAAGCTGTGTAAAATTTTTGCACAGCTTTTTTCTTTGCACAATGTTTTAAATCTCACTCAGTCATCTTTGCTTTAATTATATTCGCAATGATTATGAGAAAGTTTGAAGATACTTATCAGCACAAAGGCTTACGCAATCAATTGATTAAACTATTAAAAGAAAAAGGCATTACCGATGAGCATGTATTGGATGCCATCAATAATATTCCACGTCATTTTTTTTTAGATTCCGCTTTTGATAAAATCGCCTATGAAGACAGGGCTTTTCCTATTGGCGAAGGACAAACCATTTCACAGCCTTATACAGTGGCTTATCAAACACAATTGTTACAAATTAAAAAAGGAGATAAGGTATTGGAGATTGGTACAGGAAGTATTTACCAATCTACTATTTTGGCAGAAATGGGTGCATGGGTCTATACAATTGAGCGACAAAAAAAATTACACGAAGCGCATAAGAAATTTTATTTCAAAAATAGATATCCCAACATTAAATTTTTTTATGGTGATGGGTTTGAAGGATTGCCTGCTTATGCACCTTTCGATAAAATTATTATTACTGCAGCAGCGCCTTTTATTCCGCCTAAATTGGTACAACAATTGAAAATTGGTGGAATGATGGTAATACCTTTAGATGAAGGCGATGCACAAAGAATGATACGCATTACTAAATTGACAAATGATACTACAAAAGAAGAATCCTTTGATCTGTTCTCTTTTGTGCCGATGTTGACAGGGAAGAATAGATAATTATTTTTGAGGAAATGGCAATCCATGCATCCGTAAAAAAGATAATTGATCCCAATAACCTCTTTGAAAAACTATCAGATTATTTTTTATTTGGAAGAAACCACATCCTCTCAATCCTAATGGATCTTTCCATTCTAATATTGCCCAATCATTGTCTTCAAAAATATTTTCAATAATGCAAACCATTTTGGCTTCTGCAAATTCCTGTTCGAACATTTTCTGAATAGCTGTTTTACCAATGACCGGTTCACTCACCACCTGATGATTGATGGCATTATCATCGTATAAACCTATCAAAGCATTAATATCTGCATTGTTAAAAGCGTCTACCCATTGTAATATGATTTGTTTGGGTGGCATGACAAAACAAGATTCATTTTTTCAAAATAATACTGAAGATAAAAATACTAATGGATAAAATTACATGAACGAATAACCATGCTCTTTGATAAAAGGGTCGATCATTCCATTTTACTTTTGGATTAAAAGGATCGAATGCCAATGCTAATCCTAAATAAGCAGCACCCATCATCCAATCAATATGCCACAGAAAAAATATCAAGGAAACACTAACAGATATACCGTAAAGGAGTCTGTTGAATAAAATATTTTTTTTCGATTCAATAGTTGTAAAATTTGTTTCTGTTGTCATATCTGATTTTTTTTATTAGTTGTCGAAAAATCAGAAATATTACATTCAACAAATTATTTTGTTCCCTGCTTCTTCGGCATTACTGCTTTGGGTTGTGGCGGTATATTAGTAGGGGGCGTTAAAGGCTTATCCTGCTTAGGTTTTGTCGGATTGTTTGTTTTTTTGCTGGTATCGGTGAATTGAGATTCGGGTGCTATGTTTTCGGGTTTAATATTCGTTGGGATATCATAATCTTTCGAGGAGCCATTACCCATATCTTCTCCTTCAGCATTTAATTTAGGAGAAATATTATTCAAATAATCAAACTGAATATCATTTGTCATTACTTCGGGTTTCACAAATGTTGCATTAGGATCAATTCCTAATAAAGATTTATCGGCCAACACTTTTTCATAAAAATAAGCCCATATCGGCATGGCGGCTCTTGCACCTTGTCCGTTATAATCATCTTTCTTAAAACGAATAAATCTGTCATCACAACCAACCCAAACACCACCGAGCAATTGTGGTGTGTATCCCATAAACCATGCATCGCTGTTATCGTTGGTGGTTCCTGTTTTACCGGCAATTTCTCCGGTTACATTAAAAGCAGCTTTCAATCTTTTTGCAGTACCGAATTCAACAGTGCCTTGCATCATTTTAATAACAGAGTAAGCTGTAACATCGCTGATCACTTCTTTGCGTTGCGGTACAAATGATTCTATTGTATTTCCATTTCTGTCTTCAATACGTAATATAAATAATGGTTTTACATTAAATCCTCTACCCGGAAACATACTGTAGGCCTGCATCATCTCGTATAAAGAAATTTCGCAAGAGCCAATAGCTATAGATGGATGCGGGTCTATTTTAGTTACTAAACCACATTTGGTATTTAAGAAATTAGCAAAACGTTTGGCAGCATTATTTCCTGTACCATCAATTTGTTTCATGATATATGCAGTGGCACAATTGCGTGATAATGCCAACGCTTCAGCCATTGGCATTGCAGCTCCGGTGCAGGAGGTGCTTGTTGCAGGAACCATTCCATATGCTCCAAAACTTTGTTGTTCATCATACACAGTAGTATTAGGAGTGAAGCCTGCTTCTTCAATAGCTAAACTATATAATAGTGGTTTAATAGTTGAACCAACCTGACGTTTAGTATTATAATTAACGTGGTCGAGTTTATAATTTTTAAAATCAATACCACCTACCCATGCTCTTACTTCACCGCTTAATGGATCAAGCACGGTAAAACCTGCTTGCATCATTTGTCTGCAATATTTTACAGAATCGTAAGGTGTCATCACTGTATCTTTTTCACGGTTATTATTCCAAGCAAACACCTTCATATGAGTAGGCACATTAAATGTTTTGCGAATCTCATCATCTTTCATTCCGTCTTTTCTGGAATTCTTCCAACGTTCGCTTACTTTGATGGATGCTTCAATTACGTTTTCATGTCCATTCCAAATTGTTCCTTTCTTTACATCATCTTGTATGTTCAAAAGTTTTTGCATGTAGCTCATATGCTTTGCTACAGCTTCTTCTGCGTAGATCTGCATTCTCGGATTGATGGTTGTATAAATTTTTAAACCATCGCGATATAGATCATAACTATCACCATTACTTTTTTTATGTTCCTTACACCATCTCTTCATTTCTTCACCTAACACCATTCTGAAATATGGACCCAAGCCGGCTGTTTCATCTAATTTTTTATAGTTGAGTTCAATTGGTTTTGATTTGAAATTAGCTACTTCTGCATCCGTTAAAAATTTATTACGCAACATTTGCTCTAATACTGTGTTTCTTCTATCGATAGCACGTTTAGGATTGCGACGCGGATTATACATGGATGGCGCATTCACCATTCCAACCAATAATGCTGCTTCATTAATATCCACTCTGTCGGGTTCTTTTTGAAAAAAAGTTTTTGCGGCATTACGAATGCCATAAACATGATCACCAAACTCAACTGTGTTTAGATAGAGTGTAACAATTTCATCTTTAGTAAAATTCTTTTCCAGTTTTACGGCAATAATGGCTTCTTTTACTTTTTGAATGGCACGTAATAAAAAATTCTTTGTTGCCCAGTTTTCAGTAAATAAATTTTTTGCAGTTTGCATAGTAATAGTACTTGCACCGCCATCTCTTCCTAAACCTTTGATGGCACGCATAATGGAACGAAGATCAATACCGCTGTGATCATAAAAACGTTCATCTTCTGTTGCTACTAGGGCATGAACAATATTCGGACTAATATCTTTGTACTCAACATTAATTCTATCTTCTAAATAATATTTTCCCATCAATGTTCCATCTTGCGCATATACCTGACTGGATAATGAAGCGGTTGGGTTTTGAATATCTTCTATCGAAGGCATTTTGCCAAATACTCCCCATGTACATAAAAAGAGAAATAAAATAAACGAGGCTAAGCCTATGAAAAATATTTTCCAAACTATTTTTACTGCTTTGGTGATATGTGTTGATGATTGCATATGCAAAACTAAACAAGTCTTTTTTGGTGATTAAAATTTATTCGGAAAAATATTCAACATAAATTTAGTATACGCTGAAATATCTTTATTCATTTTTAAGATATCTAAATTTTTGTTGCTGATAATAGTAAATTGATATTTATCTGCCGTTAACCAAGGAATAATTTTTGAATTGGCAAATGCCCGAACATTATCATTATAATTAATGGCATCTCCGGCATTTTTAAAAGGGCCAATCAATAATAAATTGAATTGGTCATTGAGTTTGGTAATGGTAATTTCAATTTTATCGTTATAATATTTCTCCATATTAAAGCGATTGAATGAATTCCTGGCTTCATTCACAAACATGGCATCAACTTTATTCAAAATCACCATTTCGTATTGCGGATCGATAGGATTGAAAGCAAAACTGTTGGCAGCAATTGCAGGCGCAGCAAGGGCTTTAATATCTTGTGGTTTTGTATTCTGATTGATAATTTGAGCGATTGTATCTTTTTTGATTGGTTTTATTTGTGTTACTGTATTTGTACTATTTAAGTCAACTCTTTTTTGAGGGGCATCTTCATTTTTAGTTAAGTCTAAATTGGTTAAATAATTTTCAATTTCTTTTCTTCTTTTTAATACATCAATCATCGTCTTTGCTCTTTCTGACAATGGTTCTTTTGGAAAACCTGTAATTAAATTTTGTAAATCATTTATGGCTAGACTGTCTTGTTTTTGTTTGATATAATACACCGCTTCAATAAATAATAATTGAGGCGTCCACAAACTATTGCCAAATTGTTTCTCCGCTAATTGTTTTTGTTGTTTTGCTTCTTCAAATTTTCCTTCAATAAATAAATTATATATCTCCTGATATTTTTTTGTAACTGCATCATTTTGATTGATCGCTACATTACTTCTGTTAATGGTTGCCGTAAAGCGACTGTAAGGATATGTTTTACGCAAAATATTTTTCGCAGAATCTGCTTTGTTTGATGCGCCGATTTTTGTGTAACAATAGATAAGATCGAATAACGCTTGATCGCCAAATCTGTTTATTGGAAAGCGATTGAATAATTCCTCGAATGTTTCAACGGCTGTCGGATATTCTTCTAATTTGTTTTGAAAAATTTCTCCATTATTAAATAAGGCAAGCGCAATTTTATAATTAGAGGAATCTATTTTCTCTTTTGATAGTGGAATGTTTTTCAACAAAGAAGCAAAACTTACTTCTTTGTCTTTATCATCTTTTATATTAGTATTATTGATCTGATTTAATCCATTTGTCTGAACACCACTTAAGTTTGTCATTCTTCCAACAACCACAGCTTGTCTCCGCCAATTATCAACATTAGGTCTGTTACCCCAAATGGATTTAAAAGAATTAAAACCTTGTGCTTTTAAGTTGGCATTCAAAAAATAAAATTCAGAAGGGTTGCCTGTAGTATTAAATAAATTTGAATTACTGTTATTGTTTGTATTGATGGCTGTAGTTCCAAAATCAGTGTCAATATCTTTTAGCCCTTGTTGCTTTCTGATTTGTTTTAATATTTTTTTGATAGCATTGTTTCTGTCATCTTCTTTTAGTGAAGCTAAATTTTGTAAACTATCTTGTTCATGTATGGTGTTTAAATTCGTAATAATTATTCTCAGCGCAGGTTTCCGACTTTCAATCATGGCTTTGTCTTCCGGTTGTAACAATGGAGTTTGCAAACTATCGGAATAAGCATACGATTTACTGTAACTTTTTATTTTATAATTAAGGGTAGACAATAATAAAAAGCTTTTTTGTTTTTGGAATGTGTTATCAGTGCTGAATTGAATGCTTTTTTGTAAATCATTAATTGCTGTGTTATATTTTTTTTGCTGTATTTGTAACAATGCTGCAGCGTAGTAAATAATATCACGATAATTTTCATACTTATCTCGCTTGCCTAATTTATATAATTCACTTAAATTTTGTTGTAAAGCATTTTCTTTTTTTGCTGATGAAGAAAGCATAACAATATTTAGTCTGGCATATACATCCAAATATGGATCAATGGTATGTTGAATACTTCTTTCAAACAAATGAATGGCTTCGGTATTTTTCTGCGCTGCTTGATATAATTGTCCGCATAAAAATTCCCATCGGGCTTGTTCAGATTTTCCTTCACTGTTATCCAACGCTTTTTGCAAATGCCATGCAGCACTATCATACACTTGTTGTTTATAGAAAAGATAAGCTGTTAATTCATGCAAATCAGTTTGTAAACGATGAGGAAAATTTGGATCAGTTCTTAATAAAGAAATTAAACCGGATGCTTGTGAGATTTTATCCTGTTCCAAATAATTTCTCACCATCCACAAAAAATTATCATTGCGTGCGGGTGGTTTGGTACTTAATTTTTTTAAAAAATTCGCTTTTTCTTCAGTTGAAATAGTGAAGATGCCATTTGTATTCGATGCATTACTGCCAATAGGAATGTCGTATCCATCATCTTTTGGCGCATAGATATAATTAATATAATTAAAAACCATTTGCGCCGAATCAAATTTCTTTGCAAATAAATATGTTTTGCCCATTAAAAGATAAATGTCATCAATCCATGTATTCCTGAGATCATGTAATAAAATACCGGCTGTGCATTTGTAAATGATGGTATCCAGATCGCCAATGTTGCGAGAAGTAATATCTACACTGTAATTGTAAAATGGAAGTAATTTGGTATAATCATCTTTCCAGAAAAGTTTTGCTTTTGTAATGATATCATTGAACTTATTTCTGGCATTGAAATAATAATTATCTCTTGTTACCAAGTTTTGATATACTTTCTTAGTGAACCCGAATTTGGTATCGCCTGTTTTTTCAGAAGCTAATTGACGATCTTGATATTGTTTGGGTTTATCTCTATCTAAATCAATAGTAGTATTAGGTTGACTGATAGCAGAAAACCTGATGCAAAAAAGAATCAGCGAGCAAAATATTTTTACGGGGCTATAAATGCTTCTCATTTTTACAAACGATGCTTTAAAAGTACAGTTATTTTGCAACTTATTCGATTGCATAAATGGCAGATTGCTTACCTTTAAACTTCATTTAACAACATGGCAAAACTTACGGATAATAATACTTTTCAACGTTTACAAAATAAATATCGTTTGGTGGTAATGAATGACGATACTTATGAAGAAGTAGTAACCTTTAAATTATCGCGTTTAAGCGTGTATATTGGATTGAGTACCGTATTTGTTTTATTGGTTGGATTTACCATTGCATTGATTGTTTTTACGCCTATAAAATATTATATTCCCGGATACGGCAACCGCGAAAATGCAGCAGAGTTAAGGGTTTTGAAGACAAGAACTGATTCGTTGGAAACTGCTATTCGATATAAAGATCAATATTTAGACGGCATCAAAAAGGTATTAACCGGTACAACAAGCACTCAGTTAGATACTATTTCTTTGCCTGTTAAAAAACATGAAGTATCAAACGACTAATGATGGAAAAGCAAACCAATTCATCATTGATGCAATATGCAGGGTTAGCAACACAATTATTAGTGAGTTTGGGATTGTCTGTATGGATAGGTAAATGGGCGGATAAAAAAATGAATTCCACAAGTCCGATATTTATTTGGTTTTTACCTTTGCTGGTGTTAATTGCTATTTTGGTAAAAGTGGTTAAAGATACTTCTTCAAAAAAATAATATGCCTCAAGAAACTGATTCGTTTGCAAAAAAAATGTTGCCGCTGTTTTTTCTGTTTATTATAATAAACAGTATAGTACTTGTTTTTCAACAGCGGTTAGATACTTATAAAATAGATTCCTTTGTTGTATTCACTGCCAACTGTTTATTATTTGCTTTAAGTGTGCTAACATTAGCCATGTATGTACGTGCCTCAAATAATACCAACCCGAATGTATTTATCAGAAGTATAATGGGTGCCACCATGATTAAAATGCTGGTATTGGCAACTTCAGCAATGATCTATTTATTTATGGCAGGAAAGAATAGAAGTGTGTACGGTGTTTTTGCAAGCATGCTGTTATATATTATTTACATGGTGTTGGAGATAAGAATTGCTTTAAAGCTGAATCAAAAAAAATAAATGCCCGTTACCGAACATCCCATGCAGGCATTGGCAAATTATTTACCGGAAGGTAGTTTTGAACCGGTAGTGCAATACATTCATTTTTATAAAGTTCATTTAACAGTTACCAAAAAAAGAAAGTCTGTTTTGGGAGATTATCGTCATTCATTAATGGACAAGCATCATCGTATCACTGTTAACGGAAACCTTAATAAATACGAATTCTTAATTACACTTCTGCACGAATTGGCTCACCTGCTTACATTTGAGCAGTTTAAACATAAAGCCGAAGCACATGGAAAAGAATGGAAAATTCATTACAGTCAATTATTAATTGATTTTGTTCAACGAAAAATTTTTCCTTCTGATATTGAAAAAGCATTACAGAAAAGTATCATCAATCCTGCTGCAACAGCCAATGGTGAAACTGAGCTGTTATTGGTATTGAGAAAATATGATGTTCAAAAAAAAGATGGCATCTATCATTTAGCTGAATTGACTGAAGGGAGTTTATTTATCACTGAAAACGGAAGAGTATTTAAAAAAGGAGCGAAGCGAAGAAAACGGTTTGAATGCATGGAAATTAAAACCGGACATTTATATTCTTTCAGTCCGGTAAGCGAAGTGAAGTTGATTAATCACGACAAGCTATAAACATATTTATTATTCTCACTTTGTTCTTTCACAAAACCATTTACTTTAATAAAATGCTCATGGCTTTTGTTGAATACTTTTTTATAAACAATTCGTTGAATGCCCTTAGATATTAAGTATTCCTTTTCTCTGTCAAAAATAAATGCACCTACTTTAAAATCTCTGTATTGCGGAATGGTATAATTAATAATAACTTCTGCAGTGCCATCTTCGCTTAGTTCTGCAATAAAAATATTGGCAATAGCAAGGTCTCTTAAAACCATAAAGGCTATATTCTTTTTATTTGTATCAACTGTGTATTCAGGAAAATAATTGGCAATATCTTTTGCATGGAATGATAGAAATTTTTTTGCTAATTCATCAGAAGGAGTAATAAGTAGCATTTCAAACTTTTCTTTGACTGTATATAATTTGAAAAGTTGAAAAATATTGATGCATAATAAAATACTATTGGCGAGTAATACCGGAAATGCGCTAATTAAAACACCATAAACAATGAAAGTAATACAGCCAAAAATGTTGAGCCATCTGAATTGCAGCGAATTACTGACTATTAAAGAACAAGCAAGCAGGGCAGAGGCCAAATAACCAACAAGAACGATCATAGCGTTAGATTTGAACTGCAAAATTAATGTGTATTGGTTGATTAAATAGATTGCTTCATTCTTCAATTAAAATTCATCATTCATAATTTCTTTCCTTCCCTTACATTTGCAGCGGCAGGTCTTACACGACCAGCTCCTGCTGAACCTCCCCAGGGTAGGAATACAGCAAGGATAGGCGGTTGTAGCGGTGCGATGTGAGTAGCCTGCCATTTTTTTACCCCTAACCCCTGAAGGGGAATATAAATTGATCAGGGTTTACCAAACAAAATAAATTGAAGCCCCTTTAGGGGTTTGGGGTTATGAAATTCTTCATCGATACAGCAAATCTTGCTCAAATTAAAGAAGCCAATGATCTTGGAATTTTGGATGGTGTTACAACCAATCCATCTTTAATGGCTAAAGAAGGCATCAAAGGTACTGAAGCAGTAATGCAACATTATAAAACCATTTGCGAAATTGTACCGAATGGTGATATTAGTGCAGAAGTGATTTCAACAGATTTTGATGGCATCATTGCAGAAGGGAAAAAATTAGCAGCGATTCATAAGAATATTGTTGTAAAAGTGCCAATGATTAAAGATGGTATCAAAGCTATTAAATGGTTTACTGATAATGGTATAAAAACCAATTGTACATTGATATTCTCTGCGGGACAAGCCATACTTGCTGCAAAAGCAGGTGCTACTTATGTTTCACCATTTATTGGAAGAATTGATGATAGTGGTTGGGATGGTGTTGATTTGATTGCGCAGATCGCTAATATTTATTCTATTCAGGGATTTAAGACAGAAATTTTAGCGGCATCCATTCGTAATGCATTGCATATTATTAAATGTGCTGAAGCTGGTGCAGATGTTTGTACTTGTCCTTTAGATTCTATTTTAGGTTTATTAAAACATCCGCTGACAGATATTGGCTTGGCAAAATTCTTAGAAGATGCAAAGAAATTTGCTTAAGCAATAAATGAAATAGATAAAAAGCCATTCAAATTTGAATGGCTTTTTATATTGTAAATAGTTCTTATAAAGAAAACACATGCTGCAGATTGATAACTCTTTTTTGCTCATTACTGTTTAATGCTGCTTCAATAATTTTCATTACATGAATGCCATCATCTTCAGTTACAGGCATTGCTGTATTTTTTGTTAATGCTTGATAAACTCCATCATAATAATCATAATAATTCCCTTGCAATGTTTTAATTTTTTCACGAACAGTTTTAGCATCTTTTTCAATATTCAAAATACCTTCTTCTGTTTCAGTTTCTGTTCCCCAGTCGGTTGTATTTGGCTTCAAACCCTTTAGCAAATTGGCTTCCTGCACATCTGCTCTTGATTTGATGAATGAACCTTTGGTGCCATGTGCTATGAAAGATGGCAGCACTTCTTTTACAATTAATCCGGCTTTTAATCTTACTCTTAGTGAGGGATAATATAATAGTATTTCAAAGTAATCATCTACAATTGATATGGCTCTTGTAATTCTTATATCAGCAAAAACACTTTCGGGCATTCCAAATAAAAACAATGCCTGATCAATTAAATGCGGACCGAGATCTTTCACAATTCCTGAACCATTGTTTAATTCTTCTTTATGTTTTTTTGGGCTTGCTTCAAGATTATATCGGTCATAATGAATTTCTACTTCACATAAATTACCCAAAACATTTGAATCAATCACCTGCTTAAAAGTTTTGAAATCGCTGTCCCACCTTCGGTTTTGAAAGACGGCAATTTTTTTGTTTTGTTTTGCTGCCAACACTTTTAATTCTTCAGCTTCAGCAACATTGGTAGTAAATGCTTTTTCAACAACTACATGTTTATTGGCAAGTAAAGCTTTCTTCGTGTATTCGTAATGCGTATAAGTGGGTGTGTTCACAATTACCAATTTAATTGAATCGTCTTTCAATAATTCTTCTAATGAATTATATGATTTTGTGTTGGGATAAAATTCCTGAATATTTTTTTTACTTCTTTCCCAGGCACCAGCTAATTCGAAACCTTCGTGTAATGAAATAAATGGTGCATGAAACACTCTGCCGCTCATACCAAAAGATAATAAAGCTGTTTTAATCTTTTCCATACAATATAATTGGAGTGTTAAGTTAACACACTATTGTTTGAAGAAAAATTATTTATGATCAACTTGAAATATTTTATCTTTCAAAAAATAATTGCTATGAAATTATTTATGGTATTAATCGGTTGTAAACCCAATGGCAGGCATACCGAACAACATGATATATTTTTTGGAATAGCTAATGAATTAAGGGAATTAATTCCGCAATTCAATTCATTTTGGCCGGAAGCCGAAAACAAAATGCATTTGGATGGATGGAGAGAAGTAACGCAAGTAAATGGACAAAATATTGCTGTTGTCTTGAAAGAAGGAGTAAATCAAAATTCATCAACACATAAATTATTTTTTATCAATTTGGGTGGATATAAGCCAAATGAGTTTGAAGAATTTCATTATAAAACAATCATTGCTGCAACTGATAAATCAATTGCTATTCTGCAGGCCAAGCAGACCGCATTCTATAAACATACTGGTTTTGAAGGTGCTCCATCACATGTAGATGATAAATATGGCATTGATGTAGATGATGTATATGAATTAGAAGATATTTTACCTGCTTCGATAAAAAATAAATATGCCATTATATTAACTCCTGCATCTGCAATAAAAGAAGATGAATTGCATTTGGGATATTTTAAATTGGATAAACTCTAAAAGAATAGCAAACACAAGAATATAGCAGCAATTACACAAATCAGATCTACCAATAACATTGTTCCTAAAGTATATCTTGTATTTTTTACTTTGATACTTCCAAAATAAACTGCAATCACATAAAAAGTTGTTTCAGCTGCGCATTGAAACACGCAAGATAATCTTCCGGTGAAAGAATCCGGTCCGTATGTCTTCATCGCATCAATCAAAAATCCTCTGGAACCCGCAGCATTGAAGGGTCGTAGAATAGCAATAGGTAATGCATCAACAATTTGTTTCTTAACACCAACTGCTAAAAATAATTTAGCCAATAAGCCGGATAATATTTCAAATACACCGCTGTTTCTGAATAAAGAAATGGCAAC
>CAIRTF010000199.1 GCA_903881425.1 uncultured Chitinophagaceae bacterium
AATAATATGTATCAATGGGTGATTGATAAAGAAGGATTATCTACTGAAAGTATTAACTACATTGAGTTTGGAGTGGCTTGGGGTGAATCTTTTAATTGGTGGTTGAAAAAAAACAATAACCCGTCGAGTAATTTTTATGGCTTCGATACATTTGATGGATTACCCGAAGATTGGGGCCCTTTTAAAAAAGGATCATTCACCAGTAATCATGAATTGCCTGATATTAATAATGATTCCCGTGGAAAATTTTTGAAAGGATTATTTCAGCAAACAGTTCCAAGTTTTGTAAAAGAATTAGATAATACCAAACGCAATGTGCTATTGATGGATGCTGATTTATATTCTGCCACTTTATATGCATTGACATCTTTAGCTCCTTATTTAAAAAGTGGCGATATTATTTTCTTTGATGAGTTTGTGGTACCAACACATGAGTTTAAGGCCTACTCGGATTTTGTACAATCTTATTACATCGATTTAGAGTTGATTGCAGCAGCTAACAATTATTATTTTGTTGCGTTCAAAGTAAAATAAGCATGTAGAATAATAATAATTTGTAAATTGTAAACGCAAATTATTATCATGAAGCGATTGCTTTTTATTCTTTTTATTTTTTGCTCATTTGCGTTGTTTGCACAACAGCAGAGAACTGCGAATGAATTTAATCAACAAGGATTGGCACATAAATTATACGATGCTGCATTTCTTGAGAACCCACCTCTGTTTGTATTTGGGGCTGATTCTGCTAAGCGATTTTATTTTCATCATTTTAATGGATATGATAGTGTTTTATTAAAATGTATTGCAAAAGGTGATACGGCAAAATATATCCGAATCTATTTTTCATTCATTATCGATAAAGACGGGATGTGTTATGATATACAATTTGATCGAGTAGGCGCAACGCGTTACGCAAAAAGTGAGCTGGCAAGAACATTGAAATATTTTACCGGATTAGAAAAATATTTCAACACTCATTTACAAAAAATGATTCGGGAAATGCCTTTATGGAAACCTGCTTTGCAATATCAACAACCTGTTGATTGCAAAGTGCATGATTATATACAATTTTGGGTTGGTATTAATCCGCCTGCTTATTAATACTTTAAAATATCGCGAATAAAATTGTGGTATTCATAAAAAGAAGGAAGGTTATTATGTCCGCCGCCATGAATTCTGATCAAAGTAATTTTATGCGGGTTTAATTTTTGTAATTGTTCACTGTGTTTAATGGGTATCAGCCAATCTTTAGTTCCATGTAAAATATAAGTATGACAATTTACTTTTCTTATCCATTGGTCTGTTCTTAATTTAAAACGCAATGTTAAACGATGCGGTAAAAAAGGTAAAAAGCGATTCACTACTTTAATAAAACTAAAATAAGGTGCATCTAATATTAAATATCGAGGTGTATTATCTGCTGCAACTTTTGCTGCAAAGCCGCTTCCAATGCTTCTTCCATAAATGAGAATATGATTTTCAGGATATTTTTCGGTGAGCGATTCATACACAAATTGCATATCACTCAGCATATCTTTCTCACTTCTTTTGCCGGTACTTTTTCCGAAACCACGATAATCTACCAATACCACATCATATTGATAACGATAAAAATCTTTAGCATATTTAGCCCAACCTTTAATGCTTCTACTGTTACCATGAAAATATAAAATCAACCCTTTGGGTTCTTTGCAAAAAAAATGTAAGCCATTGATACGAACACCGGGAGCTACATCAAAAAATAATTCTTCGAATGGCATATCATATTTATATTGAAAAGATGCTTTTAATTTTTCGGGCTTGAAAATAAGTTTCTCCTGCATGAAATAAATGATAGCTGTAATAACAATATAACCGATGATGATATAAAGCAAAATAGTCAAAACAAAACTTGTTTTTCTAAAGTTCTGTTTTAAATTCAATAAATCCAATAAGATTAATGCTGACCAATTCTTTTGAGGTCGATCTTGGAAACAGGTGCAACGATGAGCGGGAATTTTTCAACTGTTACATTGCTCACATCCAAGCCAAAACCTCTTTCTTCGCTGAGAGAAATTTCTTTTAGCCAGAAATAAAGTTTCATGATGATGCGTTCGAATATCGGTAATTCATTATCGTTGCTGAGGTATTTTTCCATCACCACAAATTGAAAATCTCCCACAATATTATTTCTTTCTAAACTTTCGTATCGGCTGGTGATAGATACTTCTTTATTGGCAACAAGATCCTGTACTACTTTGCGGAACATGAGGCTGATCTTATGTTCAACACGAAAACCCAAACGGAATTCAACACGTATCAAATGGTCGCTCACAATATGATCCACGCTGTATTCCATTGTATATGGATCATCCAATACATCCACATGCACAAACCAATAAACATCCGCACGCTTTGGTTTTTTATTTAAGATGGAGTAAATAACTTTATGCTCAATTTCTTTGGGATTATTAGCACTTGTCATATAGACCAAATGCGTAGAATATTTTGGGATGGTGGTGTCTTCACTTAATTCCTTGATCATTGGAATATAATGTTGCAATCGAACAAATTCAACATAACGATTTTTGATCTTTCTGCTTCTAAACCAAAAATACATTACAGAGAATAATCCACCGCCGCATAATAATGTTATGAAACCACCTTCAAAGAATTTAGTAAGATTAGCTGCTAAGAAAGATAATTCGATAGTGAGGTATACGATGAGATATAAATAAACCCAATATGATTTAGCACGATGGCTCACTAAAAAATTAGCAAACAAAATAGAAGTGCTGATCATGCATAAAGTAATTGCTAAACCATAGGCAGCACCCATTGCTGTTGATTTTTTGAAATACAATGTGATACCGATACATCCCAAAAACAATAGAAGATTGATTCCATAAATATAAATCTGACCTTTTTCTTCTGTAGGATATTTGATTCTCATCTTAGGCCACAAATTCAATCGCATTGCTTCACTGATCAATGTGAATGAACCGCTAATCAGCGCCTGACTGGCAATGATGGCTGCAGCAGTGGCAATAATAATTCCGGTAAGTTTAAACCACTGCGGCATCATGCCAAAAAAAGTATGAAAGCCCTGTGCAAATTGTACATCACCAATAATTTCATTGCTGTGATGAGCCAATAGCCATGCACCTTGGCCTAAATAATTTAATACCAAACATATTTTTACAAATACCCAGGAAATGCGAATATTACTTCTTCCGCAATGACCTAAATCGCTATATAATGCTTCTGCACCTGTTGTACAGAGAAACACGGAACCCAATAACCAAAAACCCTTTGGATAACGTGTTAAAAGTTCAATGGCATAATGCGGCGATAAGGCTTTAAATATGCCCAGGTCATCTTGTAAATGATAGCAACCCAACACTGCCAACATGCTAAACCAGGTAAACATGATTGGTCCGAATAATTTACCCAGTGAGGCAGTACCGAATTGTTGCATCACAAATAATAATGTGATAATGATGAGAACAATATAAATAATGGTAGTGCTGCCTTCTTCAATATGTAAACGAGGTAATTGTCTTAATCCTTCTACTGCCGAAGCAACAGAGATGGGCGGAGTGATAATACCATCGGCCAATAATGCAGCGCCGCCAATCATTGCAGGAAATACCAACCACTTTCTTCTTCTTCTCACCAATGCATATAAACTAAATATACCGCCTTCACCATTGTTATCAGCTTTTAATGTTAAGATAACATATTTAACAGTGGTTTGTAAAGTCAGTGTCCAGATAATACAGGATAAACTACCTAATATTAATTCTTCGGTGATAGGTTTTGAATTGATGATTTCATTCAATACATAGAGAGGAGATGTACCAATATCGCCATAAATGATTCCTAATGCAATAATTAAACCTGCAGTGGTTACTTTGTTGAAATGCTTGCCCACAAATGAGAATTAAACTTTAATGCTTTAACCCTACAAATGTATAGGGAAAATTAATCCGCACCGTAAATTGTTGAATTTTGCCGGGAATTGTGTTTTTACTGTTAATTTTAAAATTAGCTATTCTATTAAACTTTATTTTTGAATGGTAAAAATAGTGGTAATGAAAAAAGTGGTTCTTCTTTTCTTTGGAATAAGCTTGATAGCATTAAAATTATCTGCTCAGGAAATTACTTATTCTGAATTGGATAGAGATGATATGCGCAGTATAGATTATGAGATCATTGGAAAGATCAATGATAACATCTTAATCTATAAGGGGTATCGCGATATGCATTTTATTTGTGTGTATGATCAGGATATGAAGATGACCAGCAAATTAAAAATGGATTTTTTACCCGATCATATTTTCAATGCAGATTTTTTACAATATCCCGATCATTTTTTGATGTTCTATGAATATCAAAAAAGAAATATTCTTTATTGTATGGCAGTAAATTTTGATGGTTCCGGAAAGAAGATGGGAGATCCGGTTCAATTAGATACTACTGAAGTAAGTTTTGCAGCAAGCAACAAAATTTATAATGTAGTGAACAGCGAGGATAAACAAAAGATATTGGTTTTTAAAGTAACCAATAAGAATGAGAAGATGCATGCCGCTACTACCATTTTGTTTGATAAGAATTTATCATTACTGAAGAAAACAAGGATGCTTGTTCCATCCGTAGAAAGAAATGATGTATTGTCAAACTTTGAAGTTGATAATGATGGTGATGTTATTTTTATTCGCTCATCGGCCACTTCTCAAAATGATAATAATATTAATAAGATTGCACTCATTACCAAAGCTGCTTACTCTGATAATTTTATCATCAACGATGTTAAATTAAACAATGTTTATTTAGATGATATTCATGTGAAGATCGATAATTTCAATAAACATTATCTCATTACTTCTTTTTACAGCAAACAGAAAAGAGGTAATGTGGACGGGCTTTTCAGCTACATGTGGGACGAACATACTAATAAAGAAATATTTAATGGCCGAACAGAATTCTCTGATAATTTCAGGGGAGAAGCTCGTGGAGAAAATACCGTTAAGATGGCTTTCAATGATTATTTCATCAAGCATATTGTGATGAAAAAAGATGGCGGCTATATCATCATCACTGAAGCTGAATATACCACTTCAAGGGGTAATACTTCTAATCGATGGGATTATTATAATTCACCTTATTCTCCATTAAACGGATATTATTTATACAACTCTCCATACAGTTATCCGTGGTCAAGATATGGCTATGGTTCTTATACAAATGTTACTCGATTTTATGCAGATAATATTTCTATATTATCTTTTGATGAAAAGAATAAAATGGAGTGGAGTAATATTATCGGCAAATCTCAATATGATGATAATACGGATATTTTGATTGGTTATGGATTAATGAACTTTGGTAACGCTATTCATTTTTTATTTAATGATCAGGCAAAAAGGCAAACCATTTTAACTGAACAGGGGATTACACCTGATGGACAGATTGTTCGTTCACCCACCATCAGAAATTTAGATAAAGGATATGAGTTCATGCCGAAACAATTAAAGCAGATCGGTGCAAGAGTAGCGATTGTTCCTTGTCAATACAGAAATTATACTTGCTTTGCTAAAATTGAATTTTAATAATTGAATCCGTGACTAATTTTTTCAGAAACAGTTCATTTGCATCTATCTTTTTTCTAGTGATACTCTGTGCCGGAGTACACTTTCATTTTTTTATTGAATCTCCCAAAGTAGTGATTAGTGATGATGATGGTTTACTGTCAATGAGCTTGCTCAAATTTATTCAACCATTACCTTCTTCCTGGTTATTTGTTATTTATTTCAGCGTGCTTTTATTGCAATCCATTATTTTGAATATGGTGTTGAATAACTTAAAAATGTTTCAGCACAATGCTTTTACTACTTCATTATCTTTTGTGTTGATCACTGCATTAATACCACAGTGGTGTGCTATCACTCCTGCATTTATTGCTAATTTTTTGGTGATATGGGTTTTTGTAAAGCTTTGTAATTTATACAATAACCCATCTCCCAAAACAACATTATTCAATACAGGTTTGATAGCGGGATTAACTGTTTTATCTTATCATCCTACTGCTGTGTTAATATTATTAGTCTCATTTGCTTTAGCAGTGGTACGACCTTTTCGCATTACAGAATGGTTGTTATTAGTTATTGGTTTTACATTGCCTTATTATTTTTTATTGTCTTTTTTATTTCTGACAGATCAGATGAGTTTGTTGCAAAGATTCCTTCCGGAACTGCAATTCAATAATCCTATTCAAAATAGTGACAGGTGGTTTTGGATCAACCTATCCAATATTGCAGTTTTATTATCATTAGGTTTCTATTATTTGTCGCCCGCTACGAACAGAATGGTAATACAAATACGAAAAAACTGGAATGTAATGATTGTTATGTTGATTATTTTATTAGCCGTTTCTTTTATTTTTAAAAAAGC
>CAIRTF010000200.1 GCA_903881425.1 uncultured Chitinophagaceae bacterium
ATGGTAGTAGTTCAAAAAGTATTTCGATAGGTGGAAATTGCAATATTACTGGTACGGGTGGCATTACTCAAACTTCAGGTTCTGGAAGTTCATGTAGTATAACTTTAACAGGAACGAATAAAATATTTACAAATACTGCAAGTACCAATAGCTTTGCAAAGTCTAATATTAATATTACCGGCAGTTATTCTTTAGGTGGTAATTTTGATTATGCATCAGCATCTGCTTCTAGAACTATTTCAATAACAGGCTCATTAACATTAGCAGGTTATACTTTAAACATTGAATCAGGTAATTTAAGTAATACAGGTCAATTCATTGTTTCACCAGGAAGTGCAATTTTAGGAAACTATGCAGGCGTTACAGGTGCAGTAACTATACAACAAAGCATGATCGCACAAAGAGGCTATCGTGTATTTGCCAATCCGTTCTCCACAGCACAAACCAATTTAAGCAGTACAGGATTAAATGCAACGGTAACCACAGCGAATGATGTAAAGACATGGGATCAAACAGCAGCAGCCTGGAGTTCTGCAGGCAGCGGATATAGCAGCGTAACAATTGCAGGCAATCAACCTTATGCATGTTTTATACGTGGCGCATCAACAGATAATGTATCCGGTTCGTCATATACCACAGGTCCGTCAGCATTTACTTATAGTGTTAGCGGCACATTAAATGGTGCATCAACAGGTATTACACCTGCCAATACCACTAATTATTTAATAGTAGGTAATCCTTATGCTGCACCTGTGAATACGCAAGCATTAACAGGACAATCCTCTACAGGATACTATACTTATCAAATTAATGTAAGCGGTAACGGACAAACCAAACAAGGTTCATGGGTAGTATCAGGGGGTAACAGTAATACCAGTAATACGATACCTGTGTTGGGTGTTATTGCTTATCAGCCTGCATCTACTTCAACATTTAATATTACTACGAGCGATATTAATACGGGTGGTACAGCACAGGGTAGTTTGTTTGGCGTAGAGAAACCATTCACACAGATGGAATTATTATTACAACATGCCAACGGAGATTATGCAGATAAACTGTTTGTAAGATTAGATGCAAGTGCAACCAATAACGGAACAGATAAAATGGAATTAAAAAAATTGTACAATGATGTAACCAATGTATATACCATAGCAGATGATAAGAACAGCATGGCTATTGATGCAAGAAGTGCATTAAATACCATACCGATGGGTATCAGTACAACAGCAGGAGACTATACTTTTAAACTAAACAGTAATAGTTTACCTGATGGAACCACTATATACATCAATGATAAATACACGAATACAAAGACAGAACTAACAGCAATTAGTCCGTATAATTTTTCTGTTACATCAGATGCTGCATCACAGGGAACAGGAAGATTTGAATTAGTATTCAGCAATAAGAGTATTACAACTTTAACGGACCCAAGTCCAGGAACATTAAAAGCAGCAGTGATAGGAAATATCATACATGGTAATACGGTTGCATTGCAAATTGAAGGAGCTGCAGCACCGGTGAATGTGTTGGTAAAAGATATATCAGGCAAAGCAATCAGTACAGCAAAAGCAAATAATGGCATACAATACATTAACGTAGGCAATACTGTTTCAGGAATGATATTATTACAGATCAGTGATGGTAAGAGTACCATTATACAAAAAGTAATGAAACTCTAAGATCACCGAAAAACAAAATCATTCAAACTCAAAACGAAACAGTATGAAAAAGATAATAACCTCAAATACTACAAAAGCAATATTAAGAGTATTGTGTATGTTAATTATTATAATTACAATTACATCCATCAAAGCACATGCACAGATAACAGACCCGGGCAGTGATCCGGACAGTGCGCCGATAGATGGAGGCTTGTCATTACTCATTGCAGGCGGTGTGGGATATGGTGTAAAAAGAGCAAGAGAAAAGAGAAAGCAGCAACAGGCAGAACAAGAAAAATAATAATCATAAAGAGTGTGTATGTTTAGATAACCCTTGTTATCTTACAAAAAGCCGCTTGTTTCTACAGGTGGCTTTATTTTGAAATATTTTAAAAAATAAAATGTTAACAAACAGGCAAAAAAAAATAGGATTGTTGTTGGTGTATTTAGTCGGATTTGCTTACTCATGTAATTATACCAATCATGCACCGCTGATACCATTATTGATTAGTCAGTTTGGTTTTACAAAGGCTATGGCAGGCCTGCTGGCAACTGCTATGTTTTTAACTCATGCATTGGTGCAGATTCCGGGTGGACATCTATCAGATAAATTTGGAGGAAGAAATGTGATCATAGGCTCATTATTGATTGTTGTTATCGGCAATATATTTATTGCGCAAAGCAATAGCTATCAGCAGTTACTTTTTTGGAAATTTTTTACGGGCTTTGGAACAGGAACAAGCTTTATTGCGGGGGCAAGATATATTTCGCAATTAGTATCCGAAGACAAATTAGCCAAAGCACAGGGCTATTATGGAGCAACTATTTTATTGGGTTCGGGTTTTGTGATTTTTATTGTGCCTCGTATTGCTGAGTTAACCAATTGGAGAGGCGCATTTATTTCTACTGCGAGTGTTGCGTTACTTGCATTGATTTTTTGGTTAGCCCTTGCGCCCAGACCAAAAATGAAAGAACATCCGCACATAAAATTATCCTCTTTATTGCTGCATCCGCAATTATGGTTATTGGGTTTAGTGCAAATGGCATCTTTCGGGTTGGTCATTGTTATAGGTAATTGGATAACTATTTTATTAAAACAACAATTACAGATCAGTAATACTTTAGTAATAAGTGCCATTGCTTCATTAGTAATTTTATTGGGTGTTATCGGCAGACCATTGGGCGGTTATTTGGTTGATAAAATAGGCGTGAGATTAATTTTAGAAGTAAGTTTTTTATTTAATACAGTGGGATGTTTATTGTTGGCTTTCTTGGGAATGTCGATAGGATTTACCTTATTGGCAATTGTTTTATTGGGTTTTGGTTGCGCATTACCATATACAACTCTATTTAACCGAGCAACAATTTTATTTCCCGGAAGAGCCGGTGCGGCAAAAGGACTAGTCAATATGTTAGGTGTAATCATGATTTTAGTGGGGGCACCTTTGGTTGGATATATAGCAGATGTTTCAGGAAAATTTACCAATGCATTTATTGCATTGGCTTGCTTCTCATTTATAGTTTGGATCATTTCTTTTAAATTAAAAAATAACCCTCAATGAATATAGTTTCTTTATTTAATCATTCATTCGTACAAAGAAAAAATAAAACTGCAATAATATTCGGCAATCAGCAATACAGTTTTGGCGAACTTGATACAAGGAGTAATCAGATGGCTCATGTACTTGTAAAAAAAGGATTGACCTTCGGCGATAGATTGTGTTTATACGCTGAGAATTCCTTATCCTTTATTGATGTTTATATAGCCTGTATTAAAATCGGGGTCATTTTCGTACCTGTGAATATTTTATATAAAGAAAGAGAACTACTGCATATTTATAATGATGCTAAGCCTAAAGTATTTATTTCTTCTGTTGAGATTCCCGGGGAAATAATAAAATATTGGGATATTAAAATATTGGCTGAGGAAGCGAAGCATGAATCAACAAAAGCTATTGAAATTAATATATCGGGTGATACTGCCGCAGCTATCATTTATACATCCGGAACGACGGGTGCATCAAAAGGTGCCGTACTGACGAATAATAATTTTATTGTTAATGCAGTAAATTTAATTACCTGTTGGGAAATTAAAGAAGAAGATAAATTACTATTGGCATTGCCTTTATTTCATGTTCACGGATTAGCCAATGGCTTACATTGTTGGTTGATATCGGGCTGTACCATTAAATTGCTGGAAAGATTTGAACACCAAAAAGCAGCAGAGGAATTTTTGCAATTTCAACCTACTATTTTCTTTGGTGTTCCAACTATGTATATCCGCATGTTGGACTTTGAGAATTCAGTCGCTGATCAAATCGGTTCATTGGTAAAATTATTTGTTTCAGGCTCAGCGCCATTGCCCCCGCATGTATTAGAAGCATTTAAAGAGAAATATCATCATGTTATTTTAGAAAGATATGGCATGACGGAAACTTTAATGAATATCAGTAATCCATATATCGGCGAGAGGAGAGCTGGTACTGTTGGACTACCACTACCGGGTGTGAGTGCAAAAATTATGAATGCAGACGGAAAAGAAGTGGCATTAGGCGAGGAAGGAGAACTACATATAAAAGGTGGAAATGTTTTTAAAGAATATTGGATGAGAGAAGAAGCCACAAAAAATTCTTTTGCAGAGGGATATTTTAAAACAGGCGATATGGCCATATGTTCAGCAGACGGTTACTATACTTTGAAAGGTAGAAAAAGTGATTTGATTATTTCCGGTGGATTTAATATTTATCCCAGAGAAATCGAAGAATATTTGATGGAGCAGGAGGGTATAGCAGAAGCTTCAGTGGTAGGTGTATCGCACGAATTACGCGGGGAGGTTCCTGTTGCCTATATAGTTCCAACTAATGGCAGTATTGATTTGCAAAAAATTGAAGAAAATTGTAAAAAAACATTTGCTTCTTTTAAAATACCTAAATCTTTTATTCTGGTGGAAAAATTGCCAAGAACTGCTTTAGGCAAAGTGCAGAAACATTTATTGCCAAAACCATAAATGTCCTGACAAAAACGATTGCTTGTTTGCGTGAAAAAAAAATCTATTTACGTAAACAAAATTTTTATTCTATGCTGTATAAATATGGTGATAAAGGATTTAAATATGCCTGGTTAGATTACTTGAATGAAGATCCTATTCATCCTTCTATAGGAATTGATAAACGAATTACGGGTTCAAGAACAGTTTTTGTGTTAGTTGAGGACAAAATACCTCAATTTATTGTATGTGCCAGAATCGGAAAGTTTCTTCCGCACACTATTTCTGAAGTATTAGCAGATGAGATATTAGATAATGAAACAGCTAATGTTTATGCAGTTTTTTATTCTATTTTCCGAACGCCTGATGCGACACTGAAAGGTGGCGGAGCACTAGCTATAGAAGAGATCATTGAATATTGCAAGCAAATCAGTATCAAAAGGTTTTATACATTAAGCCCGATTCCATTTTTAAGTACGCAATTTAAAAGTATTCCGAAAGAGAATGAAATAAGGGCTTACCTTGAATCTAAGCAAGGTCCGGTAGAGAAATTTCATTTAAATAATGGTGCAACAATTAGCACAATTAATTATTTTGCCGATAATAGTCCAAAAAGGACAGAAGAAAGTTGGGGTATCATGGTTAACTATAATTACTGCATGTTTCATGCAAGTGATAGCTATAATGTTTAACTTCACTTTCTGTTTGCAAAAGAAATTAATTGTATCATCATCCAGGAAGTAACTAAACGTATTGCTAATTATGGAAAAAGCTAGCCTTTCTAAGTTGGCTAAAGAACTTAATCTTTCCATCTCAACCATATCTAAAGCACTTCAGGACAGTCATGAAATCAGTGCTAAAACCAAGCAGCTTGTTAATGAATTAGCCAGAAAGTACAACTATACTCCCAACCATTTTGCCAGTAGTTTGCGAAAGGGCAAAACAAAATCTATTGCGGTAATCATTCCGGAAATTGCCAATAATTTCTTTGCATTATCCGTCGATGCAGTTCACACCTATTCAACTGAGAAAGGATATAATGTGTTTGTTTATCTTACGCATGAGAGCCTTGCTAATGAGATATCTGTTTTGAAACATCTTTTAGTAAGCAGAGTGGATGGCATCATTATGTCTTTATCCTCAGAATCCAAAGATTGCAGTCATATTCAGGAATTTCATGCAGCAGCTGATTTGCCATTTGTATTTTTTGATCGTATCGGTTCTTTGGAAAATTTTCCAAGAATTATCACAAATAATTACGAAAGTGCTTTTACTGCAACTTGTCATTTGTTAAAGCAGGGCGCTAAAAATCCTGTTTTTTTATACACCTCCGAATGGTTGTATATAAGCAAAGAACGTCAAAACGGCTTCAAGGATGCATTGATTAAAAACGGTGTTAATTTTACAGAAGAGCATATTATAAAATGTACCGAGGATGATGAAATTAATTATTCCATTATCGAAAACTTACTTTCTTCTCAAAATTCTCCTGATGCTATTTTTACTTCAATTGAAAAATTAGCTTTGATTGTTTATAAAGTAGCCAAAGATTTATCAATAAAAATACCAGATCAGGTAAAAGTAATTTCATTCTCTAATCTGAGAGCTGCCGAATTTCTTGGTCCGCCGTTGTCAACCATCTCTCAGCCTGCATATGAAATGGGAGAGCAATCTGTAAAACTTCTTTTTAAAATGATCGAGAAAATTTTTTATAAAAATGCAAACGATATTATTGTAATTGATAGCAAGCTCAATATAAGAGGATCCTCTATTGGCAGAAATTAAAAATTTTATTTTAAACAGTCGCGGATTATGAAAAAACTAATTGTGTGCCTGATTTTCATTGCAGTATTTTTTTTTCAAAATAATAATCTTTTTGCACAGCAGTTTAAAGCACTGCTGATAACAAAGACTCAAGGATGGCATCATGAATCAATTAATGATGGTGTAACCGCATTAAAAGAAATGGCCAAGAGAAATTTCTTTGAAATTCAATGGCATCAGGATGCTACAAAAATTACCGACAAATACCTTGAAAGTTTTCAAGTAATTATTTTTTTAAACACTACAGGAAGTATTTTTAGTGATGACGAAAAAAAAGCCATAGAAAGATTTATCCAATCGGGTAAGGGTTTCGTAGGAATTCATTCTGCTTCTGATACTGAATATGGTTGGGAGTGGTATACAAAATTAGTTGGAAGAATGTTTCATATACATCCGGTTATTCAAACCGCAAAACTAAAATTGATTGATCAAACCTTTATAGGAATGCATGGATTCAGTGAAGGACAAATTTGGACAGATGAATGGTATGAGTTTGAAGTAGAAAAGTCTAAAAACTTGCATTATATTTTAGCTGTTGATGAATCATCTTATAATCCTATGGTGGAATGGACAGAAAAAAAATTAAAGGGACAAGGGATGGGTAATTTTCATCCAATTGCATGGTATCATGAGTTTGATGGAGGTAGAAGTTTTTATACTGCATTAGGACATTTGCCTGCAGAATATAATGATCAAACATTTTTAAATCATATTTACGGCGGAATATTCTGGGCAGCTACCGGGAAGAAATGAAATTTAATAATGACCTTCATTTTTCTTTAAAAGTTCAGAAGTTCATTATGGTATAGAAGTAGTACAATCGTATGTCCAATAAATGATGGCCTGCATTATCGGCGATGCGAAAACTGAAAGTATTGCAATCATTCAAATATATTTTTATGAAAAAAATATTTACGGCTATTTTGATTTTATCTGCTTGTCAGCAGCCAGAACAAACATCAAGCAAAAGCACAGCTTCGTTTTCCACTGAAGGAAAAAAAGTAATTGTGTATACAACTGCTGATAGTAGCAACTTGCGATTAACTGCAACTGATACTTTGCAATTTACAGCTCATGGTCAGCCTCTTGAAACTCAGGTTTGTGTGTTTGTAGATCCTTCAAAAAATTTTCAAACTGTGTTAGGAATTGGTGGCGCATTAACTGATGCGTCTGCAGAAACATTTGCAAAACTTCCGAAAGAAAAGCAGGATGAGATCATGCAAGCTTATTATAGTGCAGATAAGGGTATTGGATATACATTGGGAAGAACCAATATTCATAGTTGTGATTTTTCGAGTGGTAGTTATACTTATGTGCAGGAAGGCGATAAAGATTTAAAAACTTTTTCAGTTGATCATGATAAACAATTTCGAATTCCTTTTATTAAAAAAGCAATTGAAACTGCAGGTGGTAAGTTGACCTTGTTCGCAAGCCCCTGGAGTCCTCCTGCATTCATGAAAGACAATAATGATATGTTGCATGGGGGAAAACTAAAACCTGAATTTTATCAATCATGGGCAAACTATTATACCAAATTCATCAAAGCATATCAACAAGAAGGTATTAATATTTGGGGCATTACTGTTCAAAATGAGCCGAT
The DNA here is from genome assembly GCA_903881425.1 of uncultured Chitinophagaceae bacterium. GTDB lineage: Bacteria > Bacteroidota > Bacteroidia > Chitinophagales > Chitinophagaceae > CAILAF01. The sequence continues at coordinate 8,078 of CAIRTF010000200.1, forward strand.
GGCTAAACAAACCTGGGAGTCTTGTAATTACACTGCCGAAGAAGAAAGAGATTTTTTAAAAAAATTCCTTGGCCCTACCATGCAGAAAGAAGGGTTGTGGGATAAAAAAATTATTGTGTGGGATCATAACAGAGATCTCGTATATCAAAGAGCGAGCACCATTTTCGATGACCCAGAAGCTGCGAAATATGCATGGGGATTAGGTTTTCACTGGTATGAAGATTGGAGTGGCGGACAACAGGTATATGATAATATTAAACGAGTATCAGAAACATATCCATCAAAAAATATTTTATTTACCGAAGGATGTAATGGTCCTTTTAAAATGGAACAAATCAATGATTGGAAATGGGGAGAGATATATGGAAGATCGATGATTAATGATTTTAATAATGGTACAGTGGGTTGGACAGACTGGAATATTTTGTTAGATGAAAATGGCGGACCTAATCATGTGAATAATTTTTGTTTTGCACCCATACATGCCAATACTAAAACAGGTGAATTGTATTACATGAATGCATATTATTATATTGGACATTTTTCAAAGTTTGTTCGACCTGGTGCAAAAAGAATTATCAGTGCATCAAGCAGAAGCCCGTTATTAACTACAGCTTTTTTAAATGAAGATGGTAAAGTAGCAGTAGTTGTAATGAATCAGGGAAGTCAGAAAATTGCTTATTATCTATGGCTTGATGGAAAATCGGTTCAAGTCAATGCTTTGCCGCATTCCATTGCTACACTGATATTTTGATGCTGTTAAACAAGGCTTGAATATATTCAGAAAATATATTTATATATTTATTTAATTCCTTTAAAAATCCATTACACTTCTAAAGAAAATGATAACTTTAAGCATATTATTTATTCTAACGTTATGCTTAAAAAAAATCTTCTGCTGGTATCCATTTTTTTTGTTGCTGCCATTCATTTATCTGCGCAACAAAATCAATCATGGGAAAATTTATTCAACGGTAAAAATTTAAATGGCTGGAAAGAAATCAATGGCTCTGCAAAATATGAAGCCAAAGATGGAATGATTGTTGGTACCACTGTTGCCGGCTCACCTAATTCCTTTTTAGCAACTGAAAAAACATTTGGCGATTTTATTTTAGAGTTTGAGTTTAAAGTAAGTCATACTGATATGAACTCAGGTGTTCAATTCAGAAGCGAAAGTTCATCTGATTATATGAATGGAAGAGTACATGGCTATCAATATGAAATAGATCCTTCTAAACGTGCATGGACAGCAGGTATTTATGATGAAGCCAGAAGAGATTGGTTATACCCCATGGAATACAATGCTGATGCAAAATCATTATTTAAAATAGGCGAATGGAATAAAGGAAGAATTGAATGCATAGGAAATTCAATTCGAACATTCTTAAATGGGAAACCTGCTGCCAATATGTTAGATGATATGACAGCAAAGGGTTTTATTGCATTACAAGTGCATCAGGTAAGTAAACCTGAAGATGCGGGAAAGGAAATTTATTTTAAAAATATTCGCATTCAAACAAAAAATATACAACCATCTCCATTAGATAAAATTTTTGTGGTGAATTTTTTACCTAATAATTTATCACAACAAGAAATCAATAACGGCGCTCAATTATTATGGGATGGAAAAACAACAAACGGATGGCGTGGTGCTTATAAACAAAATTTTCCTGATAAGGGTTGGGAAATTAAAGATGGTGTATTGAGTGTGTTGAATGCCAATGGTGAATTATCATCAAATGGCGGTGATATTGTTACAGAAAAAACTTATGGGGCATTTATTTTACAATTCGATTTCAAATTAACCGATGGGGCAAACAGTGGTGTAAAATATTTTGTAACAGAACTGGAGGAGAATACAAAAGCAGGTATTGGTTTGGAATATCAAATATTAGATGATGATAAACATCCCGATGCAAAGTTGGGAAGTATTGGTAACAGAACGCTTGCATCACTATATGATTTGATTCCATCTATTAAAGAACCGCGTGCCAGAAAAAAAATAGGTGAATGGAATAGAGGAATGATTATTGTTCGTCCTGATGGAAATGTAGAACATTGGCTGAACGGATGGAAAATGCTCGATTACAGAAGAGGCTCGCAATATTATTATGCCTTAGTTGCCAAAAGTAAATATGAAACATATAAAGATTTTGGAATGGCAAAGAAGGGACATATTTTATTGCAAGATCATGGTAACAATGTTTCTTTCAGAAGTATAAAAATCATTGAATTAAAATAATAAAAGCATATGAAAAATTCTCGCCGTTTATTTATTAAACAATCTGCTATGGCCGGTGCAGGTGCAATGTTATCAAACATTGCATTTACTGCCAGCAGTTATAAAAGAATCATCGGGGCAAATGACAGAGTGCGTGTAGGCGTTGTAGGTTTTTCTGACAGGCATAGAAGTTCACATGCTCCGGCATTCATGAAATATTATAAGGAATTAAATTTTGATATTGTGGCTGTCTCTGACCTATGGAAAAAAAGAAGAGAAGAGGGAGTAGCATTTTGGAAAGATAAAATGCAGCATGATATAGTTGGATATAAAAATAATGAAGCCTTATATGATTCAAAAACAGTGGATGCAGTATTTATCAGTACTGCAGATTTTCAACATGCATTGCATGCGATCGAAGCTGTGAAAGGTAATTGCGATGCCTATGTTGAAAAACCTTTTGCAGAAACGATGGAAGATAATCGTGCTGCATTAAAAGCAATCAAAGCTTCAGACAAAATTATTCAAATCGGATCACAAAGAAGGAGCGGTGATAATTATAAAGCAGCTGCAGATTTTATTCAATCCGGAAAATTCGGAAATATCACCATGGTTGAATTAACATGGAATGTAAATCAACCCGGAAGATGGAGAAGACCTGCATTGGTGGCACAATTAAATGAAGAAGATACCGATTGGAAAAGATTTTTACTGAACAGGCCATTTGAAAATTTTGATGCAAGAAAATATTTAGAATATCGTTTGTTCTGGCCTTACTCATCGGGCATGCCGGGTCAATGGATGAGTCATCAAATCGATACTGTTCATTGGTTCAGTCAATTAAAACATCCTACATCTGTTGTTGCTAATGGTGGTGTATATTTTTGGAAAGATGGCAGAAAAAATTGGGATACTACTACCGCAGTATTTGAATACAATAACGAAAAAAGCAATAATAAATTTCAAGTTGTATTTTCTTCACGTATGCATAACGGCGATGAAAACCCTTCAGAAATTTATTATGCCAATGGAGGCGAATTAAATTTGATCACCAATAAGATTTCTCCAAAAGGAGGTTTGCATAAAGCAGAAGCAGCTGCCATGAATATGCAACCGAATTTATTGCCCGAATTAAATTTATCTGATATGACAGAGAAAGTAGTTGCCTCTGCAAATACAGGTGGAGATATATTAACGATCAATCATGTACGCAATTGGATGGAATGTGTAAGAAGCAGAAAGCAACCCAATGCTCCGGTTGAAGCCGGTTATTCTCATTCTATTGCAACCATCATGACAAATGCTGCTGTACGCACAGGTTTCAAAGCTACATTTAATGAAAAGACACAGGAAGTAATGGTGAATGGAAAAATATTTAAATATGATTAATGAAGTAGTATTAAAATAAATTATATTTGCTTTTAAATCAAATCTTCCATAAAAATTATTGTATGAAAAAAATTCTGCGTGTTCAACATGTCATCATGTTGATGATGATTTTTTGTGTTGCTTCCTCTGCTCAATCACAAATTAATTTAAACGACAAATTACCTGTTGATCCGAATGTTAGAATAGGTAAACTATCAAACGGACTTATGTATTATATTAGAAAGAATGCTAAGCCGGAAAAAAAAGTTGAACTGCGTTTAGTAGTAAATGCCGGTTCTATTTTAGAAGATAATGATCAACAAGGATTGGCTCACTTTAATGAGCATATGGCATTTAATGGAACTACTCATTTTAAAAAGAATGAACTGGTTAGTTATCTGCAATCTTTAGGAATTGAATTCGGTGCAGATTGAAATGCATATACCGGTTTTGATGAAACTGTTTACATTCTTCCTGTTCCGTTGAGTGATTCGTCTAATTTAAGAAAAGGTATGTTGGTATTGCAAGATTGGGCTCAAGGATTTTCTTTTGATAATGAACAAATTGATGGTGAAAGAAATGTTGTATTGGAAGAAAGCAGATTGGGTAAAGGTGCAGAAGACAGAATGTTTAGAAAAATATATCCATTGCAATATGAAGGATCGAAGTATGCAGAAAGATTACCAATTGGTAAAGATTCAATTTTAAAGAATTTCAAATATCCTTCTCTTAAAAGATTTTATAAAGAATGGTATCGCCCCAATTTAATGGCAGTGATTGCTGTTGGTGATATTGATGTAGCACAAACAGAAAAACTGATTCGTGAATATTTTGGCGTATTGAAAAATCCGCAGGTCATCAGAAAAAGAACAGCAGCCACTGTTACTCCACGAAAAGAAAATAAATCAATTATTGTAACAGACAATGAAGCAAGAAACTTTATTGTACAGGTTAATTATCCTTTTATATCCTCTCCTCCTGATACTACTGTTGCGAACTATAAAAAATCATTGACGAAAGATTTGTTTGTTGGATTACTGAATCAACGATTGGCAGAATTAACACAAAGCGCCAATCCACCATTTTTAGGAGCTTCTGTTGGATTTGGTTCTTATGCTCGAGGATATAATGCTTTTGAAGCTTATGCTGTTGCAGGTAAAAGTGGACCTGATTCCGGAATGATTGTTTTGCTGCATGAGATAAAAAAAGCGATTCAATTTGGTTTTACAGATGCGGAATTAGAAAGAGCCAAGAAACGAGTAATGGCTCGCATGGAAAAAACATATAACGACAGAGATAAAACAGAATCATCTTCTTTTGTGGAAGAGTATATCCGTAATTTTTTGGAAAAAGAAACGATTCCGGGAATTGCTAAAGAATACGAATATCATCAGCAATTGTTACCTGCCATTACTTTAAGAGAAGTGAATGCCATTGCAGATGAATTAAAAAAGAATGATAAAATATTAGTAAGCTTACAAGGCCCTTCAAAAAGTGATTTTAAATTATCTGATGAAAAATCTCTTTTAGCACTAGCAGAAAAATCTTTGAAGGATGAAGTAAAACCATATGAAGAAAAAGCGATTGCATCTTCCTTATTAAAAACACTACCGCAAGCAGGAAAAATTATCAATGAAAAGAAAGATGAACAATTGGGTACAGTTGAATTTACATTATCAAATGGTGTTAAAGTAGTAGTGAAGTCGACTGACTTCAAAAACGATGAAATTGTATTTAACTCTTTTCGTAAAGGGGGATTGTCAAAATACGGCCTAGAAGATAAATATAGCGGCACTTATGCTACACAAGCAATTGCTCAAATGGGCGTAGGAGAATTTTCACCTACAGAATTAAGGAAGTTTTTAGCAGGCAAAATTGTAAATGTATCTCCACGCATTACTGCACTCACAGCAGGTTTTAATGGTAGCAGCAGTGTAAAAGATGCAGAAACTTTATTTCAATTAATCTATTTGTACAGCACTCAACCTCGTATTGATAAAACTTTATTCGATGGATGGGTGCAAAAACAAAAATCTGCCATGCAATTTATTATGTCCGATCCGCAAACAGCTTTTGTAGATACTTTTTATAATGTGTTATATCAAAATAATCCATTGGCTGCGGTGGCTGTACCAAAGGCAGAATTTTTTGATAAAATCAATTTAGATCGTTCATTAGCAATATATAAAGAGCAATTACAAAATGCAGTGGGTTCAACTTTTATTTTTACAGGTAGTATTGATATCAATAAAATAAAACCATTGATTGAAACATATATTGCTTCATTACCGGTAAGTGGCAATGCCTCTGAGTTTGTGGATAATGGAGTAAGAACGGTTAATGGTGTTCAAACACTTAAAGCGAATAAAGGCAAAGAACAAAAAAGTTTGATCTTGAATTATTACAGCGGAGAGATTTCTTATTCAGAAGATCTTGCCCTAAAAGCTCAGGCATTAGCCGAAATTTTAAATATCAGAATTATTGAAAACCTTCGCGAAAAAATGGGAGGCATTTATGGTGGAGGCATTTTTGGCGGATTAAATAAAGTGCCATATAATAATTATAGTTTCTTTCTGCAATTGCCTTGCGGACCCGAAAATGTTGAGAAATTGCAAGTAGCAGCTTCAGCCGAAATTGATACATTAAAAATGCAAGGACCTCTTCAGAAGGATTTGGATAAGGTTAAAAAAACATGGTTAGAAAAAAATAAAGTGAGTTTGAAAGAGAATAGTTTCTGGTTGGGCAAATTGCAAGGTATTTACTTGATGGGAGATACCGCTTCAGAAATTTTTGATTATGAAAAAAATGTAAATGCCATAACAGTTGAGGATATTAAGAAAACAGCAAATCTTTTATTGAATGGTAAAAATGTATTTAAAGCTGAATTGTATCCCGAAAAATAAATACATCAATTAAATGTCAAGCCTTGTAAATTATTACAAGGCTTTTTTATTTTTATGATGAAACCATTGTTGATAAATGAAAACAGAAATAAAAACACTAATGCAGGCAAACAACATTCCGCCTGCTACATCTCTCGGAAAATGTTGCGCCAAATAAACTCTTGAGTACCCTATTAACAATGCATATAAAAATCCAATAGTAACAACCCATTTTTTATTGATCATCAGGCAAGCCAATAAAAAAAATACAAATGCCTGTGTTGTATGACCCGATGGAAAGCTTGATACAGTGTGCATTTCAACGCCGGTAACAGTATGTATTAACGTTTGATCGCCAATGGCTTTGATAGGCCTTGGTTCGTTTGGCAGCAGCAAAAATTTACATGACTCGACAAATATTTCTGATATAATAAATGAGAGAAATAATAATGGCAAATATTTTTTCCTAAAAAAATAAAACAACGTTAAGGCAATTATCCACCAAATGCCATCTCCTAAAAAAGTAAAGAAAACAAAAATTTGATCTGCAGCTTTTCCAAGATCTTCATTCAATAATAAGAACAATTCATCTTTACCAATAGTGGCATTTATAATAAAGAGAAAAGCACTGGTAATAATTGTTAATACAATACCGGTTTTAAAGTTTTGATTATTTAATTGATACATTTCTGTAAAATTAAATGTTCTTTTATTAAACTGGCTAATAAAAAGTCCCGCATTCTTGCGGGACTTAAAACACTAAAAAAAGTACAACGAAAACCAAGTTTATAAGATGCCTGCTAATTCCAGGCTTCTTTTTTTTAATTTAACGATATCTACATTTTCAATAACAGGTTCTGGTAATAAAATCAAAGAAGTTTTATTTTCTTTCCACCAACCGGTTGTGTATAATTCTTTTGCATGCAATACGCCCACTAAATATTTCCTTTCTTCACCTGCATGCCACTCCTCTATCCATTCAAATTTTTCTTTTGGAATAAATTTCCAATCATCAAAACTTACATACACTTTCAAATAAAAATCATGTGTTAATTCATGTGGTTTGTGATGATACAATTTTTTGTATTCATATCGATAACCATAACGTAATGCAGACAGGTCGCTCAATACAGCCGATGCAGTTGGAAAGCTGCCGGCACCCTTGCCATAAAAAAATTGTTTGTCAGAAAAGCCGCTTTCTATTACAACGCCATTGTATTCATTTTTAACAAAAGCCAAATGATCATCTTGTTTTACAAATTGTGGTAATACAAATGCAGCTACTTTGCCGTCTTGTAATTTTTTTGCCTGCGCCACTAATTTTATTTCAAAATATTTTTCTTTCGCTACCACCGCATCTGCTAATTGAATATTTTGAATGCCGGTAAATAAAATATTGTTTGGATGCTCTACAATACCATATGCATGATTCAATAAAATACTCCACTTGTTTACGGCATCATAACCTTCTACATCCAATTTTGGATTACTTTCTGCAAAACCTAATTGCTGAGCTAATAACAAAGCGTCATTGAATGATAAATTTTCTTCAATAATTTTTGTCAAAATAAAATTTGTTGAACCGTTCACAATTGCTTTAATAGAATGCAACAAATCATTATCATAATATTCTTCCAAATTCCTGATCACCGGTATAGAAGCACAGGCAGCGCTTTCACACAAAAATGGTTGTTCGGTTTCCAACTGTAATTGTAAAATTTCAGTTAAATGTTCAGCGATCATTTTTTTACTGGCACTTACTACAGCTTTGCCATTTTTTAATGCTGTTGATACAATTTCAAATGCAGCATCGGCATCATCAATCACTTCCACAATCACATTAATGTTCTCATCATTCAATAAAATATTTTTATCAGTCGTAAACAAATCGTCAGGTGCATTGCGTTGCTTATTTGCATTTTTAATACAAATTTTTTTAATCGTTGCTTTTAAAGAAGGTGTTTGTTGTAATACTTTAAATAATCCTTCGCCTACAACACCAAAGCCAAATAATCCAATGTTTAATTGTTTATGTGTTTCCATTTTTTTTATTTTTCGTTGTTTGTTTTTTTTGATCTCAGCAATAAATTCTTTGCTCAGCTTTTGTTGTGTCACTCACTTGTACTTTCTTTTCTTTGATCAACAATTCTAGTTGTAAAAATGTTTTTTCAAGATCAATAATTAAATCTTCTACTTCTTCAATACCCACACTTAATCTGATTAAACTGTCCGAAACACCTGCTGCTCTTCGTTTTGCAGCAGGTATAGTTTTATGCGTCATATTAGCAGGGTGACTAATTAAACTTTTTACACCGCCTAAGCTTTCTGCCAATTTGAAAATTTTGGTATTCGATACAAATTGTTCTGCCAAATACAAATCATCTTCTTTCAATGAAAATGAAACAATGCCACCAAAACCTTTTTGTTGTTTTTCAGCAATGGCATAATTAGGATGTGATTTTAATCCCGGATAAAAAACTTTATCCACCAAAGGGTGTGTCTCTAAATATTCTGCTACTGCTTGCCCATTGATGCAATGTTGTTTAATTCTTACATACAATGTTTCAATTCCACGAATGATTAGCCAACTATCTAATGGCGCCAATACTGCACCGCAAGCATTTTGATAAAATTTAATTCTCGCACCAAGCGTTTCCTCTTTTGTAATCACCAATCCTGCAATTACATCACTATGTCCGCCTAAATATTTTGTAGCACTGTGTACTACAATATCAGCCCCCAGCAAAAGAGGTTGTTGTAAGGCGGGTGAAGCAAAAGTATTATCTACGCAAAGTACGCAACCATTGGCTTTTGCAATTTTTTCAATAGCGGCAATATCTGCTATTTTTAAAGTTGGATTTGTGGGTGTTTCAATCCATATCAATTTTGTTTTTTCTGAAACAGCATTAAAAATATTTTCAGGTTCACTCGCATCAATAAATTTTATTGTAATGCCATATTGTTCATATACTTGAGTAAATAAACGATAAGCACCTCCGTAAATATCATCCACAGCAATAATCTCATCACCACTTTTTAATAATTTAACCACAGCATCAATAGCGGCCAATCCACTTGCAAATGCTGCACCTGTCTTTCCATTCTCTAACTGTGCTGCGATTTTTTCTAATGTTTCGCGTGTTGGATTATTTGTTCTGGAATAATCATATCCTTTATTTACACCCGGTGCATCTTGCACATATGTGGATGTTTGATAAATTGGAACAGCCAATGCACCCGTTAAAGGATCAATCGGAATACTTTGCAGTAA
>CAIRTF010000201.1 GCA_903881425.1 uncultured Chitinophagaceae bacterium
CCGTGTAAGGGTGTTCCGGCGCTGCTTTGCTGGAATATGGGGTATCCCATTGCAGTACTTAGATCTCGTTGGCTTCCAAAAATTTGTAATGCACCTGCATTGGCTTTTGTGGTGCCCGAACACACAGTGCCATTTAGAGTTTTATCTTGTGCAGTTGCCATAACAACCAATGGCACTGTGCCAATTGCGTTTGATACATACTGACTGTTGTCTGTTACTGTTACTTGTAACCCTGGTGATACTAATGCCATAGTAAAAATTCCTTTGCAATACTGTTTTAATATTTATATAATAGAGTGTTTTTTAGGTGGTTTGAGTGCCCTTAATTAAGGTTAGCCCATAAATACCCCATGAGTGAACGTAAAATATGTCCCACATGCAACCAGCGACCGGTTGCCGTCAATTGTCACCGGGGCGATAAAATCTATTACCGAAAAGTATGCGACTTTTGTTCCCGGGCTGGTAAAAAAGACAAGAAAATACCCGCTTGGGTCAAGAGCGGGTATAAGAAAAAACTCAGTTGTGAGAAATGCGGGTTTAAATTTAAATTCCCCACAGAGCAAAGTGCGGTGTTTTATCTAGACGGGAATCTCAAGAATAACAATCACTTTAATCTCAAAACTGTGTGCTTGAACTGTGTGCAAGAGGTACATAAGTCCCGACTACCTTGGAAGCCGGGTCCGTTAATACCAGATTTTTAAGTTGCAGGAAAAGTTCTTCAATACTGTCGTTGTTGTTGATCTCGGCATCAAACTCTGTTCCGGCCCAGGCTGTCTCTGACGGATGCACCCCCAAGGTCTTTAAGTTTTCTATAAATACTGCTTCGCCCAAATTAGCCCGCACTGCTACCGGATACCACGAGGGCAACGGGCCGCGTTGTATCCAAACTATCTTTCCACCTTGTGCTTGTATGGCTTTGATCTCGTTGGGGAATCTGCAATCGGTTATTACTATGTTGTCTCGACTGGTTCGGATTTTGTTTTCTAAACTGGCTATCCACATGTCGTCATGGAATCCATCACGTATAACTTCTGTGCCCCAGTATTGTAATACCCATCGCGGAGTTATGCTTTTGCCCAATCTCGCGCTCCACCAAGCATCTGGTTGCTCGCGCCAGGCTCGACTTTGTGTGGTTCTGCCCTCGAGCATTTGTCTATCCCAGCCAAATACACTTGCAACTGCGTCTTTTAAGCTGCCAGCAAAACTTTCTCTACGATATCCGTGAAAGTTAACCAAGTAATCAGCGGCAGTATCTTTGCCGCTACCAATAAAACCCACTAGTCCTATAATCATGAAAAATGCCCCCGTAAGAGCATTATTACACATTTGTGTAGCAATGTCAATGAGTATCTAACCAGTTACCCAAGTTAATGGTCGGCCATTGTCAACATAATTAACAATCTCATACTCTAATCTTTCCATTTCGGTTTGTGCTTCACTAACCATAGCAGCACCATTTAAACTTGTACCGCCCTGCGGGCCAGCGATAGTACTAAACTTGCTGTATGCTTGACCCAACAGTCGTTTAGCAAAACTGTAAGCATAGTCCTGTATCCAGGGAAAAGAAAAATTATCATTCAAAATCATTTGATCGGGTTTGACATTATCAATCCAAAGTAGTACTGATTCATAGGGATTTTGTCCGGTATCGTTACCAGTAGTGCCACCATAACCATAGGGCATTTTACGTACAATAGTCAGTTTCTTTGATGCAGGATTAAATGTAAAGTTCAGTGTACCGCCAAACATTTTCATCGCTAGTTTCTGATAGTCCACAAACAATTCATAGTTTGTCAAACCACCCACACGACCAGCAACCAACATATATGTGTTTAAGTACCCACTGGCAAATGGCTCAAATTGACTAGCAGTCGTGCCTGTTACACTACCGATACCGCGCCTAAAAGCAGCTCTAACGTTCATGATCTCTCGGGGTAGTATATATTCCTGTGTCTCGGGCAACAAGTCTAGGAAACAATAACTTTCTTCTACGGAGTTTGCAGCACGTTGTCTATATTTTACCAGTGCTTGATCAATTGCCATTTTATAATGCTCTTGTTCAAGTTCAACATCCACAATACCATCACCCAAACGCATGCGAATATAATCTGTGATTGCGGCTCGTTGTAGGTCTGAACTGTTTACTGATGTAGTGTCAAATGCAATTGGGCCCGGACCGGTACCTGTATTGGGATCGTATAAGTTGCCTGTGGGTATGCTACCAAACACACTTAAATTGCCATCAATTGATTGATTATTGGGTACGCTATATTGACTCATGAAGAAATCCTGTTATAGTGTATTTATAACAGGATTCGGACAGAACTTGGGATTACTCGACTTTCAGTAGAACAACATCAGTACTGATACGACCATTCATTTTAGTTTCAGTTGCTTTGATGTCTTCGATAAATTTACGCAGGGCTATTTTACCTGCTTTAGCAAATTCTTTAAGTTTCTCATCAGGCTTTCTCAACGTCTTGCTAATACTTTTATCAGTATCAAAATTAGTGATCGAAGTTCCTTTAACATTAAGTGTTTGATATGCGGCCGCAACAAATTTGCCTAATTTTCTTGACTTAATATTATAAACCCATAAGGCGGATGCCCCTACAATATCTGCAGGATTGATGCTGACAATTTTAAGTACAGGATCAGTCTTTGCATACTTGAGTTTTGCAATAACTTTTTCTTTACTGGGGGCCTTGCGAACTTTTGCTTTCTTAAGCGATTTCTTAACACCACGATATTGTTCAATCGCACTCATTAGATTGTCAATCCAAGCAATCACTCGTTTGAAGTCCGCGGCCTTGTAGTGGGAGTACCCTTCTCGAAGTTGTTCATCTTTTTTAGCCATTGCCTCCTCAAGTTCTGCTTTGCGAGAAGCGTACACCGATTCATACTTGCCCAATTGGCTTTGTACTACGTTGTTGCTGACCAGATAGTCATAGGGTTTGAATGTAGTCTTGGTGCTTAGTACAACATCATCGTAATGTCCTTCTAACTCACCAATAATCTCACTGGTTTTTTCCTGTAAGCGATCTTGAATAGTGGGTACTTTGCCAACGACTTTTGTGTCTGCGACGACTTCTACTGCTTCGGGCTCGGCTTTTGTGATCGCATCTAATATGCACTGATCTAAAAACTCAATATGTCTAGTCTTAAGGGGCATATTGGCACGAATGTGTGCCATAATTATGCAACAGGCAGTCATTGGCATTGCTTTGTCTGAGCTACGCTCAAACGCTTTGGCCTGCTCTTTGGTATACTTTTTCTCGTTGCGCTTCAAATACTCCACAATGTTCTTGCGGGCGTCCTTTTGGTTGTAGTAGTAATTGTAGTAATAAAAACTTCTACGGAGTTTATGATCAAAGTCTGCATTGCTCAAATTTAAATCTTCTTCGCTCCAATCAGGTTCGCCCCCAGTGTACTTTTCGTCATGTAACGCGGGATTACGAACTTTTGTCTGCTTCGTTTTGATCTTGATGCCAGCTACAACCGCCATAGTATTCTCCTAACTAAAACCCTATTATACTATATCTATCAAAATCTGTCAAATCCACCCGTTGCTATAACGCAACAGGCTAAATACATGATATTCTGAGGATTCGCAGGTGGCTAGACTCTCACTCTGGAAAAACGGTAAACACACAAACGATTATAAATTTTTTGATAGACGCATATCAGAAATGTTTACCATAGGTGGAACGGGTATCCTGTTGCACAAATATTTGGGCCCAACCAGCCAAGGCATACAACTTGCAACCACTGCAGCCCAGGGCAGTGTAGGCCCGGTAATCACATTACCTGATACCAGTGCAATCAATATTGGTGATACTGTCACTGCTCAAGGAGTTCCCTTGAATTCCACCGTCATTGCAAAAGATGCAACAACCATCACCATCAGCAACAACACAACATCTGCATTGGGCATGGGTGTAATGATAGGCATCAGTGTCAGTGCTGCTCGGCCCAGCTACACCAATCAAAGCGAGCAAAATATTCAAGACTTGCTTTGGATGGAGAACAGAGATCGCAAGTATGAGCCCGATATTTACAAAATGCGTGGCATTTACCAGCGTGCAGATCAAGACTTTGATCTAAGCCAATTTGGATTATTTTTAGCCACTGGCACTATGTTTATGACTTTCCACTTACGTGACATGGTGGATATGATTGGCAGAAAACTAATGGCCGGTGATGTATTGGAACTTCAACATTTGACAGATTATGATGCACTGAATCAAGATGTGCCGGCCGCATTAAAACGCTACTATGTGGTCAGCGATGGTAGTTGGCCTGCAGAGGGCTTCTCCCCAACTTGGTGGCCGCATCTTTGGCGTGTTAAACTTAATCCTCTAGTAGATGGGCAAGAATACAAGGATATTATCAACAGTATTATCCCAGGAACTGCATCAACCACAGGCGATATTTTAAGTACGTTAAACATAAATTTAAAAATCAATGATGCAGTTATTGCTGAAGCAACCAGTAATGTTCCGCTAAGTGGGTTTGATACCAGTAGTTTTTATATCAAACCACTCAATGTTAAAGGTACTATTGCAGATCAACCCAATAAGACCACCGACAATGTATTGGACACCGCCAGCAATGTGCAAGATACCGCCGATGAAGGCCCAATTACTCCTGATACAGTAATCAAAGGTTACTTGACTGGAAGTGCAACTGCTCCTGATGGATTCCCGTTGGGGGTAGGTATTGCTTTTCCATCAACACCAATATTGGGAGATTACTTTTTAAGAACAGATTACTTGCCAAATCGTGTATTTCGTTTTGATGGTGCACGGTGGGTTGCAATCAATGATGTGCAACGCACAAGTTTGACGCCGGGCGCAACAAATCAAACACTATTGGGTACGTTCCTAAACGATACCAATACCTTTGTCAACAATGATGGCAAGACTGTAAAAGAGCGTCAAAGTCTCAGTACTGCCCTAACTCCGAAAGCCGACAACTAAATGACCACTCCCACCAATTATTTTTACGACGGACAGATACGACGCTTTATAAGCCAGTTCATACGCATGGTTTCAAACTTCTACGTGGAATTTGGTGCCGATGCAAATGGTGTAACTAGTTTACAACGTGTTCCTGTGATGTACGGTGACCCCAGTAGACAAGCGGCCCAGATTCTTCGCAACAATAGCGAGAATACTCTCAACACGGTGCCTGCAATGGCGGTTTATATCACAGCACTTTCCTATGATCAAACCAGATTGCGTGATCCCAGTCTTGTACAAAGCATGCAAATACGCCAAAGAGAATTTGATCCAGTCACAGGTACTTATGGCGAAAATCAGGGCGAGGCATACACAGTGGAACGTTTGATGCCAAGTCCCTACAAGTTAACACTTAAAATGGATATATGGACCAGTAACACCGAACAAAAACTACAATTAATTGAACAATTAAGTGCATTATTTAATCCAGCACTGGAAGTGCAAAGTACCGACAATTATATTGATTGGACTAGTTTGAGTTATGCTATTATGACCGAGATGACTTGGACTAGTAGAAATATACCCACAAGTGGCGAAGAGCCAATTGATATCTCTAGTATGACTTTTGAACTGCCAATTTGGCTAAGCACCAGCGTCAAGGTTAAAAAGATGGGTGTTATTCAAACCGTTATTACAAACTTCCAGGACTTGCAAAGTTTACAAAGTTTGGGTCAACAAATTGTTAGTGTATTAAACTATGGGGTATTAATGACGTCGGGCACTAATAGTTTTACCCCGTATTATACTCTTAAATTATTAAAACCTCAAGATATTGTTACCAATAATGATATTGAATTAGATGTAAATACAACGGTGAAAAATGCCTGGTCCAACCTATTAGATGAGTATGGCAAGTTTATAAGCGGTAGTAGCCAAATACGATTAAGTCAACCAAATGGCAGTGAAATAATTGGTACGGTTGCAACGCATCCCACAGATCCTGGACTATTGTTGTATACTCCATTTCCCGATACATTACCAGCCAACACACTGCCACCAATTAATGCTATAATTGATCCGCATACTGTTGATGTTAATAGCTATCTTGCATCACCAAACACCGGAACACAATATCTTATTATTAATAGTATAGGAAGTTTTAGTAACAGTCAGGGTGCGGTGGGATGGCGCGGGCATGACGGGCAGGATTTAGTTGCAAATGAAAATGATATAATTAGATACAACGGTACCCACTGGAGCGTTATATTTGACAGTCAAACAGTAAATGTGTTAAACTATGTAACTAATCTAACAACAGGCATTCAATACAAATGGCAAAACAATTCTTGGACAAAATCGTACGACGGGGTGTACCGGGCGGGCGAATGGATGTTGTCAATTTGATCAGTGCCGGGGCACTGATCTACTGCAAAAAGACGCACAGATATTTGTTTTTACTCCGCAACGGAAGTAAACATAGTGGGTCATGGGGATTGGTTGGTGGAAAAATAGAATTTGGGGAAACAGTTGTTGAGGGCTTGCATAGAGAAATAGCAGAAGAACTAGGTGGCGTAATAAAAGATGCCAAACTAATCCCAATTGAAAAGTTCACCAGTGATGTTAGTAAATTTGAATACCATACTTATGTTATAAATGTGGACGAAGAATTTGTTCCAACGTTAAATCATGAGCATCGCGGTTATTGTTGGGTACATTTGGATGATTATCCCCGACCCCTACATCCCGGAGTTTGGCGCACGTTTCGATTTGCTAGTGTAATTGATAAAATTCGAACGTTAGAAACAGTTTTATAGGTCAACTTCTTTAACAAATTCATTGAATGTTATTTGTTTAAGATTTAATTGATATTTCCATCGCTCGGGCATATAGAAATTTTCCGTTGGTACTACCCGTACAAAGGCAACATTGCTATAAATGTCCATAACCTGTTGCATTGCTATTGTAAAAAATTCTTCTGTAGTGGGTTCCGTTACTTCCGGATATCCAGTGGTGCCAGAATACACATTCATATGATGATATTCTTCACTGGTATGCCCGTCAAATCCCATTAAATATACAGTAGTATGACCATCAAAACATTCAAGTTATGCGGCAATGGTTCCCATATCCCAACTTGGATCTTGTGGTATGCTTTTATTCGTCAGGATTTTTTGATGTATTATCGGTATAGTCAAAAATGGATTGATTTGTTTGAAGAAAACAAAACAATGATTGCAGTTGAAACAGGTCACTACATCAAAGGCATGCATACTTTATTGAATGCGCATTTTGATCTGCGCAATTTTGCAAAATTTGAGATTGCGCTGAACCAATTCAAGAGATTTGCAGAAACGCCGGAAGCCAGACTGCACGATAATTTCAGAGTACACACATCTATTTATATCAATAGTGCAAGCATCAATCGGCATTTAATGACAGGCACTTTTAAAGAAGGACTATCACTTGTTCCGGAATTAGAAAAAAATTTAGATGAATATTCATTATTTGTTGATGCACACAGAATTTTAGTATTCAATTATAAAATTGCCAGTCTGTATTTTGGTAATGGTGATTTCGAAAAAGCAATTGATTATTTAAATGCAATTATCAATAGTGGATCTGATTTAAGATATGATCTGCAATGTTATTCTCGTTTATTGCATTTGATGTGTCATTATGAATTAGGTAATTATGAGATCATCGAATCGTTAAGTAAATCTGTTTATCGCTTCATGGCCAAAATGAAAAACTTAACCGTTGTTGAAGAAGAAGTTTTTCGTTTCTTAAAATATACATTCCATGTTTCTCCACTTGAACTAAAACCTGAATTAGAAAAATTTCTGCATAAAATAAAACATCTCGAAAAAAATCGTTTCGAAACAAGATCATTCGCGTATCTCGATATTATTTCATGGGTAGAAAGCAAAGTGTATAATAAACCCATGAGCACTATTATTCATAACAAGTATCTAAAAAGCAAGAAAAGAAAATAGTCAGAATTGTCTTGAAAGCAGCAATTTATCTCAAAGAATTTTTTATCTTACTTTTGACTTCCAATTTTTTATATGGCTGTTATCAATCAAACGCTTGCTATTCCTGATTTTAGTTTATCTCCGCGGATAGATCATGTAGGTGTGGAAGAAAGAGCTTCACGTTTCACCAAAAGAAGTATCAAAGCTGAAACAAAAGTGAATGGTTTGAAGTTGACTTTGAATATGATCGATCTTACCACATTGGAAGGTAAAGACACCAATGGAAAAGTAAAGCAACTATGTTACAAGGCATTGCATTTGCATGATGCCTATCCCGGTCTGCCAACAGTGGCGGCTATTTGCGTATATCCATCAATGGTGAGTGTTGCAAAAAAAGCATTGGGCAATAGTGGCGTGAAAGTAGCTGCGGTAGCTACAGCATTCCCCAGCGGACAAGCACCGCGTCGTGTAAAAATTTCCGATACAAAATTTGCAGTAGATAATGGCGCTGATGAAATTGATATGGTAATTAGTCGGGGTAAATTTTTAGAAGGAGAATACAGTTTTGTGTTTGATGAAATTGCTGCCATTAAAGAAGCATGTGGCAATGCAAGATTGAAAGTTATTTTAGAAACAGGTGAATTGGTGACATATGATAAAGTAAGAAGAGCCAGTGATATTGCCATGTATGCAGGAGCGGATTTTATTAAAACATCAACAGGAAAAGTTTCTCCTGCTGCAACCATGCCTGTTACTTTGGTAATGTTGGAAGCAATCAGAGATTTTTATTATAAAACCGGAAAGATGATTGCGATGAAACCGGCCGGTGGTATCTCAAAGTCAAAATTAGCATTGCATTATTTAGTGATGTTGCAAGAAACATTAGGAGAAGCATGGATGAATAATCATTGGTTCAGATTTGGAGCAAGTAGTTTGGCAAATGATGTGTTGATGCAATTGGAAAAAGAAAGAACAGGAGTGTATCAGAGTGCAAATTATTTTTCTATTGATTAAAGAATAAAGCGTTGAAGTGTGCGACGCAACCGGATTTCATTGAAACACATAAGTTGGTTACAAAAAAATAAAACTAACAAAATGGCCAAAGCAACAAAAAATAATACATTAAAATTAAAATTCGATTCGTTGAAATATGCGCCGGCTCCGGAAAGTAAGAGCAGCGCAACAATCAATGCGCAATATGATTTGTTTATCAACGGGAAATTTGAAAGGCCGTTGAGCAAAAAATATTTTGATACCATCAATCCCGCAACAGAAGAAAAATTATCAAGTGTTGCAGATGCAAATGCTGCGGATATTGACAAAGCAGTGAAAGCTGCTCGCAATGCATACAGTAATGTGTGGAGTAAAATGGCTGCAAAAGAAAGAGCGAAATATATTTACAGAATTGCAAGAATGATTCAGGAACGTGCTCGAGAATTTGCAGTGATAGAAACTTTAGATGGTGGTAAACCCATTCGTGAAAGCAGAGATATTGATATTCCTTTAGCTGCCAATCATTTCTTTTATTATGCAGGATGGGCGGATAAATTAGATTATGCATTTCCAAATCAACATCCGAAATCTTTAGGTGTTGCCGGACAAATTATTCCTTGGAATTTTCCTTTGTTAATGGCTGCGTGGAAAATTGCGCCTGCATTGGCAACAGGAAATACGGTTGTGCTAAAACCCGCAGAAACCACGTCACTATCTGCTTTGAAGTTGGCTGAAATTATTCAGGAAAGTGATTTGCCACCAGGTGTTGTAAATATTTTAACCGGCGCAGGTGCAACTGGTGCAGCCATTGTTAATCATCCTGATATTAATAAAATTGCATTCACCGGTTCAACAGATGTTGGAAAAATTATTCAACGTGCCACTGCCGGAACCAACAAAAAAGTAACATTAGAATTAGGCGGCAAAGCTGCCAATATTATTTTTGAAGATGCGCCTATTGATCAAGCAGTAGAAGGAATTATTAATGGCATTTATTTTAATCAAGGTCATGTTTGTTGTGCAGGATCAAGATTGTTTGTGCAAGAATCGGTTTATAAAGAAGTATTGCGAAAATTGAAGGACAGAATTGCTACATTAATTGTTGGTGATCCGATGGATAAGAACACAGATATTGGTGCCATCAATTCTAAACAACAATTAGAAACGATTCATAAATATATCAATATCGGAAAAAAAGAAGGCGCGGAAATGTTTGAAAGCAGTTGTGCATTACCGAGGAAAGGATTTTTTTGCAGGCCCACTTTATTTACCAACGTTGCACAGTCAAGCAGAATTGCACAAGAAGAAATTTTTGGTCCGGTATTAACGATTCAAACTTTCAGAACAGATGATGAAGTGATTGAAAAAGCAAATAACACACCATTCGGTTTAAGCGCAGGAGTTTGGACTGACAAGGGTTCTAAGATATTTAACTTAACAACAAAATTACGTGCAGGTGTAATTTGGGCAAACACATATAATAAGTTTGATCCAACATCTCCTTTTGGTGGGTATAAAGAAAGTGGTTTTGGACGAGAAGGCGGTTTGCATGGATTGGGTGCGTATTTAAATGTTCATTCATAAAAATAAAAGAACATGTCAACAAGAGTAGAAGTTTTAAAAACGTATAAAATTTATATAGGTGGACAATTTCCAAGAACGGAAAGTGGCAGATATTATTCACCAAAAAATAAAAGAGGCGAATCATTGGCAAATGTTTGTTTGAGTTCGCGTAAAGATTTTCGTGATGCAGTTGGTGCAGCGCGTAATGCATTTGGTGGATGGAGTGGAAGAGCAGCATTTAATCGTGCACAAATTTTATATCGCATTGCAGAAATGTTGGAAGGAAGAAAAGCACAATTCATTGATGAATTAGTTAAACAAAATGCATCTGCAAAAGATGCAGAACGCGAAGTAAATCTTTCAATCGATCGAATAATTTATTACGCAGGATGGTGCGATAAATTTCAACAAGTGTTCAGTTCTGTAAATCCGGTGGCTTCTTCTCATTTTAATTTTTCTGTTCCCGAGCCAACAGGTGTTGTGTCGATTATTGCACCGCAAAATTCTTCTTTGATAGGGTTAGTATCAGTGATTGCACCTATTATTGCCGGCGGAAACACTTGTGTGGTGCTGGCTTCAGAAGATCAGCCTTTATGTGCAGTTACTTTTGCCGAAGTAATAAATTCTTCTGATGTGCCTGGTGGTGTAGTTAATATTTTAACTGGTAAGCCAAGTGAGTTAATAAAATATTTTGCAGAACATATGGATGTCAATGCAATTATTTATTGTGAAAAAGATGATGCGAATAAAAAATTAATTCAAGAAAAATCTGCATTGAATGTAAAAAGAGCTATATTTTATGATGGAGTAAATTGGTTGGATGAAGAAAAAAGTCAGTCGCCTTATTTCATTACCGATACGCAAGAAATAAAAACAACCTGGCATCCGATTGAAACAGTGGGTTCTGCAAAAGCAGGGTATTAAAAATGTTGAATGTTAAATTATACATGATGAATGTAAGGCGATTTTTATTTTTATTTGTCACTTTGATCATTGTAAATTTTTCTTTTGCAAATGATACAATCATTGTTCATAAAGATCCGCGATTAGATATCTTATCACAAAAGCAGGTACAGATCAATAAACATTCTTTGATGATGACCAGCAATGGTCAATACAAAGGCTTTAGGGTTCAATTGGCAAGTACCAGCAGCAGAGACGATGCATTTAAAATGAAAACAGATTTGTTGTTAAAATTTCCTGATGAAAAAGCATATGTCATTTTTCAATCACCTTATTTTAAAGTGCGTATCGGAAATTTTTTAAAGAAAGATGATGCAGAAAAATTTCGCAAACAATATGCAAAATTATTACCACCCGGAGTTTATATTGTAGAAGATGCCATTGATTATACACCAACAGAAGAAGATCTGAATCAATAAAATTATGTTGAAAGAAAAAATAAAATCATTAGCCCGGCAATATTCAAATGAATTCGTTCAGGTGCGTCATCATTTGCATGCACATCCTGAACTGAGTTATAAAGAATTTGAAACATCTAAATTCGTTCAATCAGCCTTGCAATCATTTGGAATTGCAATTGAAGTAAAAGCAACAACAGGAGTGATTGGAATCATCAAAGGAAAAAATCCTGATAGCAGAATCATTGCTTTGCGTGCAGATATGGATGCATTGCCTATTCAAGAACAAAATGAAGTGGAGTATAAATCGCAGTATGCAGGCATAATGCATGCTTGCGGGCATGATGTACATACTACCATTCTATTAGGCGCTGCAAAGATTTTGAATGAATTAAAAAATGATTTTGAAGGAACGATTAAATTAATATTTCAACCCGGTGAAGAAAAAAATCCCGGTGGAGCAAGTTTATTAATTAAAGAAGGTGTGTTGGAAAACCCCAAACCACAAGGCATCATTGGTTTGCATGTACATCCCGGATTACCATTTGGCAAATTAAGTTTTAGAAAAGGAAGAGTGATGGCAAGTGCGGATGAAATTTATATCACTATAAAAGGTAAAGGCGGACATGCAGCTACACCGCACATTACAGCCGATACAGTTTTAATTGCATCGCATTTAATTGTTTCGTTACAACAAATTATTTCGCGAAATAAAAATCCATTATCTCCTTCTGTGTTATCTATATGTTCCATTCAAGGTGGCCACACCACCAATGTTATTCCGAGTGAAGTGAAACTAATGGGAACATTCAGGGCAATGGATGAAGAATGGAGATTTAAAGCACATGAGTTAATTAAAAAACTTACTACAGAATTAGTTCATTCGATGGGTGCAGAAGCAGATGTGCATATTGATGTAGGTTATCCAACCGTTGATAATGATGATGTATTAACTGAAAAAGCATGGCAATTAGCAGATGATTTTATGGGAAAAGAAAATGTGGAAGAAACTGAAATGCGAATGGGGGCAGAAGATTTTGGTTATTATACGCAACATATACCGGGATGCTTTTTTAGATTGGGTGTGCGTAATGAAGAAAAAGGAATAGTTCATCAAGTGCATACACCTAATTTTAATATTGATGAAAGAGCTATTGAAATTGGTATGGGTATGATGGCATGGTTGGGTGTGAGTATTGATATATAGCATGTTTTAATATTTGATAAATTGTATTTTGCATACTTGTTGATAATCGAGGACAACGAAGTTGAATAACGTGTTGCAGTTGGTTAATTAAAAAATAATCTATGGACAAGAAAGATTTACGCAGAGAACAAGCATTGGAATATCATGCTTCGGGAAGACCGGGAAAAATTGAAGTAGTTCCTACCAAAGAAGCTAAAACACAAAAAGATTTATCCTTAGCTTATTCACCGGGTGTAGCTGTTCCATGTTTGGAAATTGCAGCCAATCCTGATGATGTTTATAAATATACTGCCAAAGGAAATTTGGTAGCAGTTATCAGCAATGGCACAGCTGTATTGGGTTTGGGCAATATTGGTCCTGAAGCAGGTAAGCCGGTGATGGAAGGAAAGGGTGTGTTATTTAAAATATTTGCAGATATAGATGTGTTTGATATTGAGATCAATGAAACAGATCCCGAAAAATTTGTACAAATTGTAAAAGCATTAGAGCCCACATTCGGCGGTATTAATTTAGAAGATATTAAAGCACCTGAATGTTTTTATATAGAGCAGGAATTGAAAAAACAAATGAAAATTCCTGTGATGCATGATGACCAGCACGGAACAGCTATCATTAGTGGTGCCGCTTTATTGAATGCATTGGAATTACAAAAGAAAAAGATAGACAAAGTAAAATTTGTAGTCAATGGAGCAGGCGCAGCTGCTATGGCATGTTGTAAATTATATGTTGCCTTAGGTGCTAAGCCAGAAAATTTTATTTTGTTTGATAGAAAAGGTGCATTACATGAAGGACGCGAAACTTTAGATGAAGACAGAAAATTATTTTCTGTAAAAAAAGATAAAGCCGATTGGGATTTATCCAAAGCATTGAAAGATGCTGATATTTTTATTGGTTTAAGTGTGGGCAATGTGGTTACGCAGGCAATGATTAAATCAATGGCAAAAAATCCAATCGTTTTTGCAATGGCCAATCCTGATCCTGAAATAAGTTATGAAGATGCCACTGCTGCAAGAAAAGATATCATCATGGCAACAGGAAGAAGTGATTATCCTAATCAGGTAAATAATGTTTTGGGATTTCCTTACATTTTTCGCGGTGCATTGGATGTTAGATCAACCACCATTAATGAAGCCATGAAACTTGCTGCTGTAAAGGCTTTGGCAGAATTAGCAAGAACTACTGTTCCGGATATTGTGAACATGGCATACAATCAGCGCAGCATGAGTTTTGGTCCGGAATATATCATTCCAAAACCAGTTGATCCAAGATTATTATCTACTGTTGCGCCTGCTGTTGCAAAAGCAGCAATGGAAAGTGGTGTGGCAAAAAAACAAATTGAAAATTGGGATGCATACATTGTTGAATTGAATAAAAGATTAGGATTAGATAATCAATTAATTCGTGCTATTGGTAATAAAGCAAAACGAGATCCTAAACGTGTGGTATTTGCAGAAGCAGATAATTTAAAGATCATCAAAGCGGCAACCATTGCTTATGATGATGGTATTGCTTATCCGATTTTATTGGGTTCTGAAAATAAGATTAGAAAAATTGCTGAAGATAATAATATTGATTTGACTGACATTCCTATCATCGATCCAAGAAGTGATGATACCGAAGAGAAGCGTGAATTTTATGGAGAATTATTTTTCAAAAAACGTCAGCGCAAAGGGTTCAATCATTACGAGAGTTTGAAGATTATGAAAGACAGAAACCATTTTGGTTGTATGATGGTAGAAACGGGTGATGCAGATGCAATGATCAGCGGATTGACGAGAAATTATGCAGATGCTATTCGCCCGGCTTTGCAAATTATCGGAACGGAAGATGGTGTTTCTAAAATTGCAGGCATGTATTTATTGCTTACTAAAAAAGGGCCGTTATTTTTGGCTGATACAACAGTAAACTTTAATCCCACTGCCGAAGAGTTAGCAGACATTACTTTAATGGTGGCAAAAGAAGTACGCAACTTTAATGTTACGCCACGTATTGCGATGTTGAGTTACAGCAATTTTGGAAGCAGCGATTCCCCTGAAGCCAAATTGGTTGCAAAAGCCACTAAAATATTGAAAGAAAAAAATCCTTCATTAATAGTTGATGGTGAAATGCAGGGTAGTTTGGCTTTCAATAAAGAGATTCTAAAAGATAATTATCCATTCAGTGAATTAGTAGATGAGAACGTAAACGTATTGATCTTTCCAAATTTAACCGCAGGTAATGTAGCGTATAATTTATTAAGAGAAGTTGGTGGTGCAGATGCCATCGGCCCAATTTTATTGGGATTAAAAAAACCGGTCCATGTATTACAGTTGGGAAGCAGTGTTCGTAATATTGTAAATATGGCATTGGTGGCTGTAGTGGATGCTCAAATAAAATGTAAGATTGATACTAATGCAGAAGTGCATCGAACCAATTGGTGGCAACGTTTAAAGAAAAAGAAAAAATAAAATTTATTTTAAAAATATTGCATGACATTCTTCACACATTTTGGTTCTTATTTAATAATGCTCAAGGGCATGTTCACCAAGCCCGAGAATTATAAAATGTATTGGAAAGAATTGATGCATCAATGTGTGGAGATAGGTATTGGTTCATTGCCCATTGTTATTATCATCTCTTTATTTCTTGGTGCGGTTACAACTGTACAAACGGCGTATCAGTTGGTTAGTCCGTTGGTGCCATCATCTACCATCGCACAAATTGTGAGGGATAGTATGATATTGGAATTATCACCAACAGTAGTAAGCATTGTTTTAGCAGGTGTTGTTGGAAGTAAGATTGCAAGTGAATTAGGTAATATGCGTATCAGTGAGCAAATAGATGCATTGGAGATCATGGGCATTAATACAAAAGCCTATTTAATTATGCCCAAAATATTGGGCTCGCTCATTGTAATTCCTGCATTGATTGTGATCTCTGCAACACTTGGTATTTGGGGTGGAAGAGAAGCAGGCGCTTTAACCGGTATTTTAGCAACAGATATTTTTGATATTGGCTTGCGCAAAAATTTACACACTTATAATATGGTGTTTGCCCTATACAAAGCATACACTTTTGCATTTATTATCAGCAGTATTCCTGCTTATTATGGTTATCATGTAAAAGGGGGTGCTTTAGAAATAGGCAGAGCCAGCACCAGTGCGGTGGTGGTGAGTTGTATTTTAGTATTGTTTGCAGATTATGCATTGGCTGCATTCTTCTTACCGCAATAATTTTATTTAACATCTGTAGTTGAAGACTTTTCGTTTGTAATAGTCTTATCTTTATTGATACTTATTCTTGTCAATGAATCCGCAATTCAATTCTTTCAAAAAACAAATTCAGCATCCGATTAAATATCGCTTGTTTATGCTGAGTAAATTACCCATGGGTTTTATTTCAGGATTAAAGATTGAAAATTTATCAGCAGAACAATCAGCTATCAGTGTGAAATTTAAGTGGATCAATCAAAACCCTTTTCGGTCTATTTATTTCGCTGTGTTAAGTATGGCAGCAGAACTAAGTACCGGATTATTAAGCTTCGGACAAATATATAAACGTCATCCGCAAGTGAGTATGCTGGTAGTAAAATGTGAAGCAGATTTTTTAAAGAAAGCAACCGGCAAAATCATTTTTACTTGTAATGATGGAAAAAAAATTGAAGATGCGATTGAACAAACCCTTATAACTGGCAATGGCATTACAATACAAGTAACATCTATTGGTAAGAACAGCAATAATGAAGAAGTAGCAAAATTTTTATTTATCTGGAGTTTTAAAGCGAAAAAATAAATTATGAAAATAGCATTTCATGGTGCGGCAAGAACAGTAACAGGTTCAAAACATTTACTGACTTTAAAAAACGGCAAGAAAATTTTATTTGATTGTGGTATGTTTCAGGGATTGGGCGATAAAACAGATGAACTGAATAGTCAATTTGGTTTTGATGCAAAGTCCGTCGATTTTTTATTATTGTCTCATGCACATATTGATCATTCCGGATTAATTCCCAAATTGGTGAAAGAAGGATTTAACGGAAAAATATTTTGTACACCTGCCACAAAAGATCTCACAGAAATTTTATTGGAAGATTCTGCACAGATACAAAGAGATGATACAAAATTCATCAATAAAAAAAGAGCAAAGCAAGGATTGCCGGCCTATGAGCCATTGTATGATCTGGAAAATGCAAAAGATGTTATCCCTTTAATGCAAACAGTTGAATACGATCAATGGGTTTCATTTTGTGACAACGAAGCACAAGTGATGTTTACTGATGCCGGACATATTATTGGCAGTGCATCTGTACATTTAAAAGTTAAAGATGACGGAAAAGAAACTGTTTTCACTTTCAGCGGAGATGTAGGAAGATACAATGATGTGATACTTCGCTCACCCGAAACATTTCTTCAATCAGATTATATTATTATTGAAAGCACTTACGGAAATAGTTTGCATGAAAAAATTGCAAACCCAGGAGATGTTTTGCATGATTGGATTATAAAGACATGCGTTAATAAAAAAGGTAAGTTGGTTATTCCTTCTTTTAGTGTTGGCCGAACACAAGAGTTATTATATTTTTTAAATCAAATGTTTAACGAAGGCCGATTGCCCAAAGTGCCTGTGTATGTTGATAGTCCGTTAAGCTATGAAGCAACGCAGGTAGTAAAAAGTCATCCGGAAAATTTTAATAAAACAATCAAAAAACTATTGGAAACTGATAATGATCCATTTGATTTTCCGGGATTGAATTTTACCAAATCTGTCGATGAAAGTAAAGCCATCAATGATAATCCTCAACCAATGGTTATTATTTCTGCAAGTGGTATGGCAGATGCAGGAAGAATCAAACACCATATAGCCAATAATATTGGTGATCAAAAAAATACTATTTTAATGGTTGGCTTTTGTGAACCTCACTCTTTGGGTGGCAGATTAATGAACGGTGCAAAAGAAGTTAGAATATATGGTGAAACATTTAATGTAATAGCAGAAGTTGGTTCCATGCGAAGCATGAGTGCACATGGAGATTATGATGATCTTTGTCAATTTTTAGCTTGTCAAAATCCGGCTTTAGTAAAAACACTATTCATTGTGCATGGTGAAGAAGCAGTGCAATTGGATTTTCAACAAAGATTGTTGAAGAAAAATTTTAAAGATGTGATTGTGCCGCATTTACATGAAGAATTTAATTTAACATAATGACAATTGAAACAACTTATATTATAAAAATTATTGCAGCATTTATTGCAGGTGGTTTGTTGGGTATGGAAAGAGAATATCGCAGCAAGCCTGCAGGCTTTAGAACTATGATATTGATCTGTGTTGGGTCTTGTCTGTTCAGTATTTTATCTAAAACTTTTACAGAGAATAGTGATCGTATTGCATCGAATATTGTAACCGGTATTGGTTTTATAGGTGCAGGTGTTGTTTTTAAAGAAGGTACCAATGTAAGAGGTATTACTTCTGCCGCAACAATATGGGTAACAGCTGCAATGGGCATGTGCATTGGGTTTGGTATGTATAGTTTAGCAACAATGGTATTGATTTTGGTTTTGGCAACTTTAATTATTTTATCAAGATTGGAAGAGACATTAGATAATCTGCATCAGGTTAAATTGTATACGATGCGTTTAAAAGCATATGAATATTCTCTTGAACAATTAGAAGAGTCAATGACTAAAATTGGTGTTGGATTTATTCGAAATAAAATTGCTAAAGAAAATGACGATGTGTTAGTAGAATATAAAATCACTTCAAGCCAAAGTAAGAGAGAGTCTTTAAATCAATTTTTAATCAACAATATCTCTATCACAAGTTTTGAAGCTTGATGCTCAGTTAAAAAATTGCTCCAAATTTTTGTCAGTATAATTCTTTACAAAGAACAATATATTGTTGAGGTGTTCAAAATCTTTTGGCGAATGATAAGTAGTAATGGCAACTGCATTCATTCCTGCTCTGGCAGCAGCTTCCACGCCTTTTGGCGAATCTTCAAAAACAATACAATCAGCATAGTTTATTTTTAATTGATCAGCACATTTTAAATAGGTTTCCGGATGTGGTTTACTCAATACCACATCATCTGCACTAACAATAGTTTTAAAATAATGGCGAATAGAAAGATTATCCAAAACAAAATCGATATTAAAAGGAATGGCTGCAGAACCAATGGCCATTTGGATATTTTCATTATTTGCTTTCTCAAAAAAAGTATCCAAACCATCAATCAATTGCATATGGGGTAAAAATTCTTGTTGATACAATATTTCTTTACGCAGGGATAGTGCTTTCATTTCATCTGAAGTAAATCTTTCTCTGCCGAATATCCTTTCAAACAATTCGATATTGGTGCCATACATATTGCTTTTTACTTCCGGCCAGGTCATGTTTGCGGCTAATTCATTGTTCAACAGATCGAACCAGATTTTTTCATGATAACTCATGTCATCAATAATTGTTCCGTTGAGGTCAAATAAGAATGCTTTCATCTTTTAAAAATAAAGTTTCTTGATAATATAAATGATAAAATAGATTTTTCATTTTATTAATCCAAGTCTTGTTTATTATATTTATTTTTATTCATTCAACGATCATTTATTAAAACTTTCGTATGAAAAAAAATCTTTTTGTATTTATTTTTCTGATTGCTCCATTTTTATTGATAGCTCAACAAAAATCTAATGAAACACCAACTTATAAAAATAAGAAGGCTTCTATTCAGGATAGGATTGATGATTTGATCAAAAGAATGACAATTGAAGAAAAAGCCGGACAATTAAATCAATTAAATGGTGGCACATTTACCGGTCCGGCAGCAAATGATACCGGTCAAAAAGCAAAGATGCAAATGGTGCGAGATGGGAAAGTGGGATCTTTTTTAAATGTTATTGGTGCAACAGAAACAAGGGCCGTTCAGAAAATTGCAATTCAAGAAAGTCGATTGGGTATTCCCATTTTATTTGCATTCGATATCATTCATGGCTATAAAACAATTTTTCCAATTCCATTGGCAGAAGCGTGCAGTTGGGATATTCCTCAAATAGAAAAAAATTCTTCTGTTGCTGCGAAAGAAGCTGCTGCCGCGGGTTTGCATTGGACGTTTGCTCCGATGTGCGATATTAGTAATGATCCTCGTTGGGGAAGAGTGATGGAAGGAGCGGGCGAAGACCCATTTTATGGTAGTGTTGTTGCGGCTGCGAGAGTAAAGGGATTACAAGGCAATTTGAATGATGATGCACATATTCTTTCAACAGTAAAACATTATGCAGCTTATGGTGCAGTGGAAGCGGGCAGAGAATATAATGAAGTAGATATTTCCAGAGTTGCATTATGGAATAAATATTTGCCACCGTATAAAGCTGCTGTAGATGCAGGTGCTGCAACAGTAATGAACTCTTTCAACGTTTTTGAAGGCGTTCCTGCCAGTGGAAATAAATATTTAGTGACCGATGTATTATTGAATAAATGGAAGTTCAAAGGTTTTGTGGTGAGTGATTGGAGTTCGTTCAGCGAAATGATCAATCATGGATATGCAGCCAATGGAAAAGATGCTGCGTATAAAGCTATTTCCGCAGGAAGTATGATGGACATGGAATCGAAAGTAGTTATTGAGAATCTACCACAATTGGTGAAAGAGGGAAAAATAAATGTGCAACAAGTGGATGATGCAGTAAAAAGAATTTTGTTTTACAAATTCAAATTGGGATTATTTGATGAACCTTATAAATTTTCTGATGAAAAAAGAGAAGCTGCAACGGAATTATCTAAAGAAAATAAAGCAGAAGCAAGAAAAGCTGCAGCAGGTTCTATTGTTTTATTAAAGAATGATAACCAAGTTCTGCCAATCAATTCATCTGCTAAAAAAATTGCCTTGATCGGTCATTATGCAAAAAGCAAAGAAGATATGTTTGATTTTTGGATTGGATATTGGACCGGAAAACCAGCTGTTGATGATGCCGTAACCATTTATGATGGTTTAAAAAATAAATACGGTAATGCTGTTGAATATTCTGAAGGATATAATGCCGATGCAACAACAAGTGATGCATTAATAAATACTGCTGTTCAGTCTGCAAGTACTGCGGATGTTGTTTTAGTAAATATCGGCATCAGTGGAAAGATGGCTGGAGAAGACAGAGCTTTAGCGTATCCCGAAATACCCGAAGCGCAAATTCAATTATTAAAAGCCTTACAAAAAACAGGAAAGCCAATTGTGGCATTGGTTTCCAGCGGAAGGCCATTAGTGTTGACAAAAATTCAACCTTTGGTTTCATCCATTGTACAATGTTGGATTTTAGGAACAGAAACAGGTAATGCAGTAGCTGATGTATTATCAGGCGATTATAATCCCTCTGCAAAAACAGTCATGAGCTTTCCTTATGCCATTGGGCAAATTCCTGTTTATTACAATCATTTCAATACTAGCAGACCCTTACCAACTGATAAAGATGGAAATTGGTTTTCGCGATATAGAGATATACCCAATGCACCATTGTATCCTTTTGGATTTGGCTTGAGTTATACAACTTATTCGTATAGTAATATGCAAATAAGTAATCCGATAATGGAGCGTACAGATAAATTAACGGTTACTGTAACTGTTACCAATACAGGGAAAATTGATGGAGAGGAAATTGCTCAATTATATATAAGAGATATTACTGCTTCTATAATTAGGCCTGTAAAAGAGTTAAAAGGATTTCGAAAAATTAAGCTGAAAGCAGGTGAATCAAAAGAAATCAGTTTTGTTTTATCTGGAAAAGACTTATCCTTTTACGATGGCACCGGACAAATGCATTTGGAGCCGGGGGCATTTAAGGTATTTGTGGGTGGGGATTCAGAGCATGTTTTAGGAAAGGATTTTGTTGTTCAGTAGACCATAACAATTGGCGGATAGTATTTTTTTAAAAGATTATCAACATATAACCGATAATGCGAGTAATATTTTCATAAATTGCTTTAGTTTGCAAATGATTTGATTGTTAAATAACCATTCGGCAGGTTTATTAGTATTAAATAAGCACACTATAGATTATATTAGTTAATGGAAAAAATTATCATGATTAAGCAAAATCTTAAGATGAACGTCTCAGATTCAATAATTGCAGATGAAGCCTATAATACTATCACGGTTAAAGATAACGTTGTTCCATTTGAAAGTTATCGCACTAAATATAAACTGCGTAAGGAAATATATTCATTCCCTTTATCATCAAAAATCAATTATACGCTCAAGCGATCAATCGATATTATTTTTTCTTTGTTATTCATCATCGCCGTATTATCATGGCTTACTCCATTGTTAGGCATTATTATATTAGTTGATTCACGCGGACCGATTTTTTTCTATCAAAAAAGGCGCAAAAATATTCGTCAGCTTTTTACTTGTGTTAAGTTTAGAACCATGTTTGTAAATGATGAAGCTGATTTGAAAGCGGCCATGGTTGATGATTCAAGAGTTACACGTGTAGGCAAAGTATTACGGCATTATCATTTAGATGAATTGCCTCAATTATTCAATGTATTGAAAGGCGATATGTCATTAATTGGTCCACGCCCATATATGCTTGCAGAAGATGATCGTTATGAAAAGGTCATTAATGAATATGATCTCAGATATAAAGTAAAACCCGGAATTACAGGATTAGCACAGTCTTTGGGCGAATTTGGCTATACAGAAGACATTCAACAAATGAAAGAAAGAGTGGAATTGGATATTGCATATGCAATAAAATGGACAATTTGGATGGATATAAAAATTGCTTCCAGAACACTTTTGGAAGTGATAGGATTTAAGATGAAGCCGGAATCAATACAAACAGTTCTAAAAAATTATTAATAAAATTTAGTAAGCATACTCTCTATGACAATCAAAATGAAAAAGGTCACATATATGTGACCTTTTTCATTTTGATTGTCATAGTTTTTTATTTTGGTTCAGTAAATTTTTTTGATGGTTTTACTTTTCCATATGTATCAAAGCATTCCTATTAAAAATGATAAGACCCCTGAAAATCAAGCGTTTTAAATATGTAATGTAGCCTCAATAGGAGCGAGTTTGGAGGAATTTGCTGCTGATGTCAGGGCAATATTAGAAGCCAAACTTAAGAATCTGTAATAATAAAAACCGACCCTTTTGGGTCGGTTTTTATTATTTTCTAAAACCATTATTATTTTAGAAAATAACATTTTGTAGCCACCTTAGGAGCTAGTTTGGATGAATTTGCAGGGGATGTAAGGGCGATTTTGGAGCTGACAATTAATAATAAGTAATGAGGAACCATTGTTATTGAGGTAAGCTAACATTATCAGGATTCATAACCCTGAGG
>CAIRTF010000202.1 GCA_903881425.1 uncultured Chitinophagaceae bacterium
CAGTAATAAACAAAAAGAATTGATAGGAAAGATTGAGTATAAATACGATTAAAAAGAAAAGCCGAAGAAATATTTCTTCGGCTTTTCTTTTTAATCGTATTTATACTCAATCTTTCCTATCAATTCTTTTTGTTTATTACTGCAAGTTTCTTCTTGCTTTAAACTTTTGGCATTATACATATAATGCCAAACTAAATAATTGCTATTGGCTGCAAGTACTTGTGTCATTTGTATTACACGATTATCGGCATCATATTCAAATAAATAATCCGGTAAGAGTTGTTGTGCTTTTTTATTAAAGCGAACAATGTCTGTTAGTTGTTTTTTATCGTTATAATAATAATAATACACTTCCTGCTCAATATTTCTTTTATGCCAATGTTCTTCAATTAGATTGGTTTGCTCGTCATACACAAAATCAACCAATACTGAATCTGTTTTGTTTTTGATCTTCCACATTTGTTGCGGTTGATGGTTATTGTTATAAGTCCAAATATGCACTTCCGATGATTCTGATTGAAAAGCTGTATCGATTGTTTTGGATGAAATGGTTTTGATAAATCCATTTTCATCATAATTATAATTAACTTCTGTGTTTACATTATTCGATGCTTCCGTCATCTTGTAAATCTTTCCTTTTTGATACCAATTTTGAATAACAGTAGTTTTCCCTGAAGCAATCTTGGATGTAAGTGTTGTTTGATTATTACTGGCATTAATCAATTCTTCTAATAAAAAATCATTCTGCTCCTGATTATTGGCATCCAGGCTAGTAGCTGTTACTTTATGAATTTTGTTTGTCATCAGCAATTGAAAACGCCGACTGCCCTGTTGATTGGCAATAATATCATTATAATAAAACTGACTAAACAGTCCGGAACTAATAAACAAACAAACAATCAACAATATTTTTTTCATGCAGAATATTTTCTCAAAATTAAGTGCAAGGTTATCAACATTCAAAAAACAAAACGCACATTCGGTTTGCGGCTATTGCTTAGTTATGTATTTTTAATCAAACATTAACAAAGTGCCTCATAACAAAGAAAGAAAAGAAAAAATTTGTTTGAACTGTAATGCGGCAATTTACGGAAGGTATTGTCATGTATGCGGTCAGGAAAATATTGAGCCCAAAGAAAAGTTTTGGCATATTGCCAATCATTTTATTGAGGATGTTACTCATTTTGATGGTAAGTTTTTCAGCACATTAAAATATTTGCTTTTTCGGCCAGGGTTTTTATCTAAAGAATATTTGCGAGGCAGAAGAGTAAGTTATTTGCATCCTATACGCATGTATGTTTTTACTTCTGCTGTATTTTTTTTCATTTATTTTTTTATTCATCAGCAACATAAAACTAAAAAAAAAGAAGATGGTATTAACCAATTAGCTGCTGTTTTAAAAGATACAGCCCAAAAGAAAATCAAAGACAGTTTACAAAAAACAAAAGATACTGCTATTGCCTATACATATAAAGTTGCAGATACTTCAAAGAAATCTCATATAAAAGTGAATGTGGGTCTTCCTGAAAATTATAATATCGTCGAATTACATTCTTCAGATGATGGTATAAATGATTCTGTAACAAATAAAAAAGCCGGGTTTCTTGTAAAAGCAATAAAAAAATATAGGGATAATCAAGAAGAGATTCAACACAAAGTACCGCAGGTAATGTTTTGCACGCTTCCATTAATGGGATTGGTGTTGCTGTTCTTGTATCGAAAGCAGAAGCAATTATTGTATGTGAGTCATTTAATTTTTATCATTCACTTATTCAATGCTATTTACATTATGTATTTGGTGCAATATGGGGTTGATTATTTGGGGCAACATTTCTGGACGGAATTTTTTAAGGCATTAAGTTCCATCATAGGGTTGCTTAGCTTTTTCTATGTTTACAAATCATTGCGAAACTTTTATAGACAGCGAAGATTTAAAACATTTGTAAAATGTTGTTTATTGTTTATGTTTTTTTGGATCATTTTCTTATTTGTTTATGTAGTAATTATCAGCCCAACTTTATACACTTAAAATAATTATATGTCAGATACCGCACAAGCTTTTGTTCGATTGGTGAAAATCATGGATGAATTGCGAGAACAATGTCCCTGGGATAAAAAACAAACTATTCATTCACTTCGCTCCATGACTATTGAGGAAACATATGAATTAGCTGATGCCATTACAAATCAAGACTGGCAGGGAATTAAAGAAGAATTAGGCGATTTGTTATTGCATATTTTATTCTATGCGAAAATTGGAACTGAGTATAAACAATTTGAATTGGTTGAAGTGATTAATGGCATTTGTGAAAAATTGATTGTACGTCATCCACATATTTATGGTAATGTAAAAGTGAATGATGAAGAGGATGTAAAACGCAATTGGGAAAAAATAAAACTTAAAGAGGGAAAAGGCAAAGAAAGTGTATTAAGTGGCGTACCAACTTCTTTACCTGCTGTTGTAAAAGCAACACGTATTCAGGAAAAAGCGAAACAAATTGGATTTGAATGGGAGAACAAAGAAGATGTTTGGAAAAAAGTAGAAGAAGAAATGAATGAATTACAAGAAGCCATTGCACATAAAAATCAAATTGAAGTGGAAGAAGAATTTGGTGATGTAATGTTCAGTTTAATTAATTATGCACGGTTTTTGAAGGTAGATGCAGAAGGTGTGCTGGAAAGAACTAATCAAAAGTTTATTCATCGTTTCAAACAAATGGAATATATTGCTGCCAATCGCGGAAAGCCCCTGTCAGACATGAATTTGGAAGAAATGGATGCTATTTGGAATGAAGTTAAAAAACAAAGAATTACTTCTTAAAACCATTGATACGTAAATCGCTTAATAAGAATGCTTATTTAATTATTACAGCTATATGTCTGTATGCCTGCTCATTTATTTTTATCAACTATTGGCGATATGATTCTTCTCCAAAAATTGTACAGGAAAAATTACAGAAACATATAAAAAAAAATGAAGAACAGGTCAATTCAATTCTAGCTGACACTTCTTTGATTGCTTCATTGTTGAAGGATGCTGCTACGGAAGAACAAAGAAATAAATTACAAAATACCTCATTTGGGTTATTCCTGTATTCGTTTAATGATGTAGATCATCCAATCCCTATTTACTGGAATAATAATAAATTTTATGTAGAAAAAGGGGATGAGCTAAAGAAGGATGGCAATTATTTTATAAATTATCAGAATGGAGATTTTGAATTGATTAAACGAACAATTCAAACAGGTTCGATGAAAGCCCTGTTGGTAGCGGTTTTGCCGATTAGGTGGGATTATTTTATTGAGAATAAATATTTGAAAATATCTTTTGATGGTTTCGAAGGATTAGAAAATAAATATATCATCAGCAATGATTCATTGGCATTGCCGATAGAAAATTCTTTAGGAAAAAAATTATTTTCCATAAAATTAAAAGACACAGATTCCTTATTTGAATATGATGTGGTCTCAATCATTTTAAGAACATTGGCTATTATACTAATTCTTTTTTTCTTCAATAATCTTGCTAAAGAAATTGCTGAAAATGATTTTAAGAAAGGGTTCGGTATCTTAATTTTATCGGTTGTTTTCTTACGTATTTTGAGTTATTCAATGCCTTTCCCTTTTGATTTTAATAAGCTTGCTTTATTTGATCCATCTATCTATGCATCTAACTTTTTGCATCCATCATTAGGAGATCTTTTAGTGAATACCATTTTAATTTATTGGCTCAGCAGTTTTTATAAGTCACATTACAAGCAAGCAAAAATTATTTTTCAAAATCCCTGGAAACCATTGCCCTATTTGAATTTGGCTTTACTTGTGGTGATTGCAATTATTATTGGAGCTATTGTGCGTAGTTTGGTATTGGATTCTAAGATTTCGTTTGATGTAACCAATTTCTTGAATTTAAATATCTACACAGCAGCAAGTTTTGTGATACTTTGTTTATTGGTACTGACCTTTTTTAATTTATCACATAGTTTAATTGAAATTGTATTTAAAAAAAATATTTCTTTAGATATTCAGCTATTAACAGCTTCAATTTCAGGATTGATCTATTTAAGTTGCACAATTAACAGTGCATCAACTATTTTAAATTTAGTGATACTGTTGTGGCTGATGCTCTATATTATTTTATTAAATCTTAGAAAGGCAGACATTCAACTGCCGTTATTAAAATCTTCTTTCTTTATTTTTTGGATGATTTTCTTTGCTTTATCGTCAAGCCTATTGCTGATGTATGAAAACAAGGTTATTGAATTAGAGCAAAGAAAAAGAGTAGCTGATAAATTGGCACAACAAACAGATCCTTCGGGCGAAAATTTATTAAAGATTGCCACCTCTAATTTTAACGACGCATTTTTATCAGCTAATTATAAAAGATTTTACTCTGAAAATCAGAATAAGTATATCAAGGATAGTTTGATTAATGAAAACTTCTCCGGTTATCTCAATAAATTTGATACGCGTTTTTATACATTCGATAGTTTGCATCATCCGTTGTTCAATGATGATTCTACCAGTTATGCGTCCATTAGAACAATTATATTAAATCAAGCAAAGCAGATCAGCGATTTTAAAGGATTATATAGTTATGAAAATACGACTGATCAGATCAGTTATTTATTCGAAAAGCCTTTGCAGGATTCAATTTCAGCAAAAGGGTATTTGTTTGTTACAGTTAAGCCAAAGAATTATGCCAGCGAAGCTTTGTATCCCGAATTGTTCAAACAAACGCAAGATCTTTCTTCTGATTTAAATACGGATTATGCTTATGCGGTGTACAACAATGGGAAGTTGATCAATCATTTTAATGATTATAGTTTTCCCTCTCAATTGACAAAGAATAAAAATTATACAGCTGAATTTTCACAAATAGATAATAACGGCTATAATGAATTATGGTATAATTCCGGAAACGGGAAACAAATTTTGATTGCTAAAAGAAATGCTTATTGGCTGGAGTTTGTAACATTATTTGCTTATTTGTTCTGTTCTTTTCTACTCATCATTTCACTGTTTCATATTGGTAAATTTTTGCTGTTGCATCAATTCAGATTAAATAGTATACAACAGCTTTTTAGAATTAATATACGTTCACAAATTCATGCCACTATTATTTTTATCAGCGTATTTTCTTTCATTGTTATTGGTATCACCATCATTTCATTCTTCATTAATCGATTTCATAAAACTAATGAAGAAAGACTCTCAAAGTCAATACAGGTAATGGCCACAGAAATTCAGAGTAAAGTGAAATCTCAATTGATATTTGATGATGAAATCACAATTAATGAGTTGGGTTTTGGTGGAAATCTTGAAAGAAAGATTAATGAAATATCTGAAGTACATAATGCTGATGTGAATTATTATGATGCCTTTGGTACTTTAAAAGTCTCTACGCAACCTTATATTTATAATAAGCATTTGTTGAGCGATAAAATGGATCCAACTGCATTTTATCAGTTACATCATAATAAAATAACGCGTTTTGTGCAGCAGGAAAAAATTGGCAACCTCTCTTACTTAAGTATTTATATTCCCGTGGTGGATGATGCGGGAAATATGTATGCGTATCTTAATATTCCTTATTTGAATTCACAAGCCGAATTGAATCAAGAGATATCAAGTTTCTTGGCAACATTAATTAATTTGAATGCATTTATTTTTTTAATTGCCGGTGCGATTGCTTTTTTGGTGACCAACAGAATTACCTCTTTGTTTAGTTTAATTGGCGCAAAAATGCAGGAAGTAAGTTTAGGTAAAGTGAATGAAGAAATTATTTGGGCAAGAGATGATGAGATTGGGATTTTGGTTGGAGAGTATAATAAAATGGTTAATAAACTAGAAGAAAGCGCAAAAGCACTGGCACAAAGCGAAAGGGAAGGAGCTTGGCGAGAAATGGCGAGACAGATTGCGCATGAAATAAAGAATCCTTTAACGCCAATGAAGTTGAGTATTCAATATTTGCAAAAAGCAATTAATGCCGGTTCTGTGAACGTAAAAGAATTATCTCAGCAAGTTGCTTCAACATTGGTAGAACAAATTGATCAACTATCAAAAATAGCCGGAGATTTTTCTCAGTTTGCCAATATCGGGAATGTGCAATTAGAAAAATTTGATATCAGTGAAGTGATTAAATCTCTGATTAGTTTATATAACACAGATCATTCTGTTCATATTGAATGGAACAAAGAAGAAGGCAACTATTTTATAATGGCTGATAAAATTCAGATCAATCGTCTCTTTACTAATTTGTTGAAAAACGCTATTGAAGCATCTGAAGGAATGAATGAGAAGCACATTATTATACATCAATCTCAACAAAATAAATTTGTTTTGATTGAAGTTACAGATAAAGGAACCGGTATTAGCGAAGAAACACAACATAAAATATTTACACCCAATTTCACCACGAAATCTTCGGGAACAGGCTTGGGACTTGCTATTTGTAAGGGTATCGTAGAAAAAGCAAACGGGCATATTTCATTTAAAACTGCAGTAGGTAAAGGTTCAACATTTATTGTTGAATTGCCATTGAGTGAGTAATTATTTTCTTTTCTGTTGTTGAACAACAATAAATTTTTCAAACTCAACTAAAGAAAAACTGCTTAGATTTTTCTCTTTCATCAATCCTGCTTTTTGTGCAACCAATACGCCGTATCGGCAATCATCAAAACCTTCAATACTATGTGCATCGGGATCAATAGAGATCAAAACATTTTTTTCTAGTGCAAGGTCTATCCACCGCCAATCAATATCCAATCTTCTCGGATGGGCATTTAATTCAATCACTACATTATTGGCAGCACAGGCATCAATGATCTTTTTATGATTAACAGGATAACCATTTCTGCTTAATAATAATCTGCCGGTCATATGTCCGAGAATGGATGTAAAAGGGTTTTCAATCGCATTCATTAAACGCATCATGGCTTTATCTTCAGTCATTTTTAGATTAGAATGAATGGAAGCGATAACAATATCAAATTTGTTTAAAATATCAGTTTCATAATCCAAGCTGCCATCGCCTAAAATATCACTTTCAATACTTTTGAATATCTTAAAAGGGGCTAATTGCTTATTTAATTCATCAATTTGCTGGTGTTGTGCCAAAACACGCTCAACCTGCAAGCCTTGTGCATAAGCTGCAGTTTTCGAGTGGTCGCTGATAACAAGGTATTCTAAACCTTTATCAATAGCCGCATTTGCCATCTCTTCCAAAGTATTCATTCCATCACTCCAGGTACTGTGGCTGTGAATAATTCCTTTGATATCTTTTGGTTGAATAATTGCTTCTAATTGACGTATTGTTGCTGATTCAATAATATGCCCTTTTTCTCTTTGAAAAGAAGGAATAAAAGGAACTTGAACTGAATCAAATATTTCTTGTTCTGATGAATAATTTTTTGAAGCATCCCAATTGAATTTTTTATTCCATTCTTGTATAAAATCATCGCTGCAACTTGTTTGAAATAATGTTGAATAAATTTTTTCTTTTGATGAAATAAAAAAGCCAATACGTACATTTTCTTTTCCTTTAAAGGAGATATAATTGTCTGTTTGATGTGTAATTTCAAAATTATTCTTTGTGAAAAAATTTGTTAATGATTGAATAGAACTTGTTGTTACCCATTCTAATTTTTCAATTACTTCTAATTGTCTTCTAAATTCTCCTGTTACAAAAAAAATAGCTGATGAAAACTCTTTTTTAAGTGCTTCATTCATGGTCAAAAAATATTTTTCAATTTGTTGAAAAAGATAGCTTCCAAGGGCTCCAAAATAGAATTCGATCGATTCTTTGACAGTTTGTTGTGTTTTTTCACCGAAGCCTTTAAAGCGTGTTAATCTGTTTTCATTGCATGCATATAATAATTCTCCTATCGTTTCTATTTCCATTTCTTTCCATATCGTTGAAATTTTTTTCGGACCAATTCCTTTAATGTTTAGCATTTCAATTACACCAGGTGGTGTTTTTAAAATGTATTCATTTAATGCGCTTAGTTGTCCGGTTTGAATTTGTTCAATGATTTTTTTTCCGGTTGCGTCGCCGATACCCTTCAATACAAAAATTTTATCGGCTTCCATTTCAGATAATTGCATCGGTAACTTCTCTATCGTGAAAGCCGCTACAGCATAGGATTTGGCGCGAAAACTATTATCTCCATGAATATCCATTAATTTGGAGAGCAACGAAAAATTATCGGCAATGGCATAGTTATTCATACATCAAATGTAATTAGTAGAAAATAAAAAAAGTCTCGGAAACTTCCGAGACTTCTAATTTTTATTTCGCTTTTTTGCTGAAGACTATTTTTTCTTCTTTGCAGCGGCTTTCTTTTTAGGAGCAGCTTTCTTTTTAGGAGCAGCTTTTTTCTTATGAGCAGCTTTCTTTTTATGAGCGGCTTTCTTTTTAGCAGCTTTTGCCATGTTTTTAAAATTTAATGGTTAATTAATACCATAAAATTATAAACATTTTTTAAACTGCAAAATTTTTTTTTAAGCTGTGGCTTCTAAAGGGAGAACAGAAACGGTTGTTCTTTCGTTTCTTCCTTTCTTAAATTCAACCACTCCATCATTCAATGCAAACAATGTAAAGTCTTTTCCAACACCTACATTTTTACCCGGATGATATTGTGTTCCGCGTTGACGAAGAATAATATTTCCTGCGATTGCAGGTTGACCACCATAAATTTTTACACCTAAGCGTTTGCTGTTTGAATCGCGACCATTCTTTACACTGCCTTCGCCTTTTTTATGTGCCATGATTATAAATTTTAAAAGTTATTTTAATTAAGCGATGCTTTCAATCTTGATTTGAGTATAGTGTGTTCTATGACCATGCTTTTTACGAAAACCTTTTCTTCTTTTCATTTTAAAAGCGATCACTTTATCACCTTGTACTAAGTCTTTAACTATTTCAGCTTTAACAGTTGCTTTTACAGCACTGCCAACAGAAATTTTTCCGGCATTGTCTACCAACAATACTTCGTTGAATTCAACTTTATCGCCGGTATTACCTTCCAGGTGAGGAACATATAAACTATCTCCTGCTTGCACTTTAAATTGCTGACCTGCTATTTTTACTACTGCTAACATAAATTTTCGAAAATTAGGACGGCAAAAGTAGGGTTTATCTGCCAAAATTTGAAAAGATTTCTTAAATAATTCTTCCACAATTTCCCGCAAATGTGAAAATGAGGCCTTTTTTATGCAAAAATCGGGTTTTTATAGCAGATACCCGATGGCTAAACCTATTTTTGCCAGCCCGAACTTAGTGGGGAAATTTTATCATGAAGCTAAAATCGCTGTTGGCAAAACCTTTTGCCCACTATATATATAATAAAGTAAGAAAAAGCAGTAAAAGAGCTGTAGAGGATCAGTTGAACATATTCAAAGAATTAATAGCAGTTGGAGCAAAGACAATATTTGGGAAAGATCACCATCTTAATAATATCAATACTTATAATGATTTCATAAAAGCAGTCCCGATCCGGGATTATGAACAATTGAAACCATACATCGAGCAAATAAAACAAGGTCACTCAGATGTTTTATGGAAAGGCAAGCCCATTTATTTTGCTAAAACAAGCGGCACCACCAGTGGTGTAAAATATATTCCCATCACCAAAGAATCTATTCC
The DNA here is from genome assembly GCA_903881425.1 of uncultured Chitinophagaceae bacterium. Taxonomy (GTDB): domain Bacteria; phylum Bacteroidota; class Bacteroidia; order Chitinophagales; family Chitinophagaceae; genus CAILAF01. Next base: position 9,647 of record CAIRTF010000202.1, read on the forward strand.
TAATCATATTAATTCGGCGCGTAATGCCTTATTATGTTATATGGCTGAATCCGGTAATTATGATTTTGCCAATGGAAAGATGATATTTTTAAGTGGCTCTCCGGAATTAGAAAATATTGCTGGAATACCCACCGGCAGATTAAGTGGTATCGTCAATCATCATATCCCAAAATATTTACGCACCAATCAGTTGCCAACTTATCAAACCAATTGTATAGAAGATTGGGAAACTAAACTTGATAAAATTGTTGAAGAAACGATTTATCAAAACATGACATTGATTAGTGGTATTCCACCGTGGATGCAAATGTATTTTGATAGATTGGCAGAAAAGAGTGGTAAAAAAATAACTGAACTATTTCCCAATTTTAGTCTGATGGTGCAAGGCGGCGTAAACTTTGAACCGTATAAATCAAAAATTTTTGAAACCATTGGTCAGCGAATTGATTATATAGAATTATTTCCTGCCAGTGAAGGTTTCTTTGCTTTTCAGGACTCACAAAAAACAGAAGGGTTATTGTTGAATACCAATAGCGGTATCTTTTATGAATTCATTCCGGCTAATGAAATATTTAATGAGGAACCGACAAGATTAAGTTTGAAAGATGTGAAAATAGGAGAGAACTATGCCCTCATCATCAATAGCAATGCAGGTTTATGGGGATATAATATTGGCGATACTATAAAATTTGTAAGCACAAATCCTTACCGGATTATTGTGAGTGGCAGAATTAAACATTTTATTTCTGCCTTTGGTGAACATGTGATTGGAGAAGAAGTAGAATATGCTTTAATGAAGACAGCGAAAGAAGAAAATATTAATATCATAGAATTTACAGTGGCACCGAATATCTCCCAAGGCAAAGGAAAAAGTTTTCATGAATGGTTTATTGAATTCGAAAATGAACCCAATGACATATTATCTTTCATTGACAAAATCGATAATCATTTGCGGGAGAAAAATGTGTATTATGATGATTTGATTGCCGGTAATATTTTACAAAAATTACAAATAAGAAAAGTTAGAAAAAATGGTTTTATTGATTATATGAAATCAATCGGTAAATTGGGCGGACAAAATAAAGTGCCTCGATTAAGTAATGATAGAATTATTGCTGATCAACTTCAACAGTTTTTAATTGCCGAGTAGTTTCACTTAATTTGTATTTCTTTGTTATTGACAGAAACGATTATCAATTACATGACTCAAATAAAACGCATCGCAATATTTGGTTCCACGGGCTCTATCGGAACGCAGGCTCTGGAAGTCATTGCTGCGAATACCGATAAGTTCTCGGCTGAAATTTTAACCGCACAAACCAATGATGAATTATTAGTCAAGCAGGCCATTCAATTCAATCCAAATTGTGTGGTTATTGGTGATGAAACAAAATATCAAAAAGTAAAAGAAGCATTAAGTCATACTCACGTAAAAGTTTTTGCCGGCGAACAATCTTTGATTGAAGTAGCTGCAATGGATTGTTATGATATGATGCTGGCAGCCATTGTTGGTTATGCAGGATTGAAACCAACGTTGCAGGCAATTGAGAATAATAAACCTATTGCATTAGCGAATAAAGAAACATTGGTGGTAGCCGGAGATATTTTAATGCAGAAAGCATTGGCAAAACGTGTTCCCATTATTCCTGTGGATAGTGAGCATGCAGCCATCTTTCAATGTTTGGTTGGTGAAGGAAGAAATAAAATTGAGAAAATAATTCTTACTGCAAGTGGCGGACCATTTTTTGGAAAGAAGCCCAACTTCTTAGTGAATGTAAAAAAAGATCATGCATTGCAACATCCGAACTGGAGTATGGGTGCAAAAATCACTATCGACTCAGCAACGTTGATGAATAAAGGATTGGAAATGATTGAAGCCAAATGGTTATTCAATTTGCAGCCCGAACAAATTCAGGTTATCATTCATCAGCAAAGTATTATTCACAGCATGGTGCAATTTGAAGATGGAAGCATTAAAGCACAAATGGGATTGCCGGATATGAAATTACCTATTCAATATGCATTGGCATTTCCGCAACGTATTCCTAATCAGTTTCCAAGATATGATTTTAAGAAGCCCAATACCTTAACTTTTGAAGAACCGGATATTCGCACATTCCGTAATTTATTTTTAGCAACAGAGGCACTGAAGAAAGGTGGTAATATGCCATGCATCATGAATGCAGCGAACGAAATTGCAGTGTATGCTTTCTTAAGAAACCGAATTGGTTTTTTAGATATTACAGAAATGATTGAGCAAACCATGAATAAAATTTCTTTCATCGAAAAGCCAAGTTTAGAAGAATACTTTGAAAGCGACGGCGAGGCACGTACTTTTGCTGCCTCATTAATTCATTTACAATTTTAATAAGCAAATTTTTTATATGTTTCTATTAGCGATCGATTGGAGTAGTGTAGCCACTAAAACAGGACAATTCATTTTATCATTTTCTATTTTAGTGGTATTGCACGAATTGGGTCATTTTATTCCTGCAAGAATTTTTAAATGTCGTGTAGAGAAATTTTATTTATTCTTTAATCCATGGTTCAGTTTATGGAAAAAGAAAATCGGTGAAACAGAATATGGTTTTGGTTGGGTTCCTTTTGGCGGCTATGTAAAAATTAGCGGCATGATTGATGAAAGCATGGACAAAGAACAATTAAAATTACCACCGCAACCATATGAATTCAGAGCAAAGAAAGCATGGCAACGATTAATCATTATGATTGGCGGTGTTGTTGTGAATGTGTTATTAGCGATTTTAATTTTCATTGGTATCATGTGGAAATGGGGTGAAGAATATCTGCCTGCAAAGAATTTAAAATATGGAGTGTATGCTGATAGTTTGGCGAAAAGTATTGGTATAAAAGATGGCGATAAAATTATTAGTGTTGGTGGAAAGACTTTAGAAAATTTTAATACGCTTGAAGGAGAAATGATGTTGAATGATCCAAAAACATTGGAGATTAATCGTGATGGAAAAGAAATAAGTATTGCAATCCCGGATGGCTTCATAAAGAAATTAAGTAAGAATCATCAATTGAACCCATTTGCTGATGCACGGGTACCTATTATTATTGATTCTATTTCTACATCGGCAGTTTTTTCTGATACCAGATTACAAAAAGGAGATACTGTCATTGCAGTCAATGGCAACTTTTTTAAATTTTATGATGAGTTTCTTCCATATCGTAAAAAGTACAAGGACTCATTGGTTGTATTTACTGCATTACGTGGAACTGATACAGTAAAAGCTAAATATTTAATTAAAAGTAATAATCCGGGAATGTTTTATAAATCTGCTGAATCTGTTTTTGGAACTTATGTAAAAGCATATTCATTCACAGAAGCAATTCCTGCAGGATTTCATAAATGTTTTCAAACACTGGATAGATATATCACCGGATTAAAACAATTGTTCACAGGTAAAGTAAATGCAAGCGATAGTTTAGGAAGTGTAATCAGCATCGGCAATACTTTTCCAAGTGTTTGGGATTGGGAAAGATTTTGGACACTGACTGCCATATTTTCCATCATTCTGGCATTCATGAATATTTTACCGATTCCGGCATTAGATGGCGGTCATGCTTTATTTACTTTGGTTGAAATGATCACCGGGCGTAAGCCAAGTGATAAATTTATGGAGTATGCACAAATGGTTGGCATGATTTTGTTGCTTAGTTTAATGGCATATGCATTAGGATTGGATTTCTGGAGATTGTTTAAATAGTTGCAACTAGAAACCAGCAACTTGAAACTAAAAAAGTTCTTTGATAACTTAATACTTAAAACGTATTACTTATAACTCAAAACGGGGTCGTACTGGTTTTGACAGCATAAGTTGCGGTAAGTGTAAGCATGTGGTGCGTTGGGTAATTAGCACCTTAATCTGAATACTCAAAACTCAAATGGCAATACTCAGTATGCCATGGCTGCCTAATCAGTGATTAGATAGTCATTAGGGCCGCGTTGAGCAGGTTGTTCTGTTACCAAGCTCCGCCGCCGACTTAAAACCAAACACAGAATGCTGTTGTAAAAGGCTGTGATTGCAACAAAAGACTATTCAGCTAAGTATTGAATCGGTTGGTTCGTTTCCTGTTCAATGCCGACAAACAATAATGAAATAAACATGTAGAAAGCTTATGGTAAATATGTTTGGACAAGGGTTCGAGTCCCTTCGACTCCACATTATCCTCTTTAAGCGCTCGCCCTCCATAAATGGATGGGCTCGCTTAAGTAGAATAATTACCCTCCAATCCTTTAACGCAGAGCCTTTCACA
>CAIRTF010000203.1 GCA_903881425.1 uncultured Chitinophagaceae bacterium
AATCATTTCTTAATTGTATCAAGATTAGAACGCTGGAAAAAAATTGATTTTGCTATTGAAGCATATAATAAACTTGGGCTACTACTTAGAATTATTGGACCTGGTACCGAAGAAATGCGACTAAAAGAGATGTCAAAATCAAATATTTCTTTTATTGGATTAGTCAATGATGAAGAGTTAGCTAAAGAATATAGTGAAGCTTCAGCAGTTATATTTACTCCTTTTTTAGAATACGGTCTTATTCCATTAGAAGCAAATGCATGTGGTACGCCGGTAATTTGTTTAGGAAAAGGTGGTATAATCGAAACAATGATTCCATTGAATAACAATGATAAAAATAAAAAGCCTACTGCTGTTTTTTTTTATGAGCAAACTGCAGATGCATTAACTGAAAGCATTCGAAATTTTGATCCAGCCGATTTTAACGCTACAGATTTGGTGAAGCACGCTTCCGAATGGGGTGTTCCTGTGTTCAAGGCGAATATTAGAAATTATATAAACACAAAAGTAAAGAAGCTTCACACGTAACAAAAGCAATTGTATTATCGTCAATGAAAAAAAAATTATTATTAATTGGAGGTACTGGTTTTGTTGGCTCTAACATAACTAGTTTATTTTTTAACGAGTATGAAATAAAATCGAGTGGTAGCGAAATTGACATAAGAGACTTTGACAAAATATTAGATTTTATTGCTTCTGAAGCTCCTGATTTTGTTATTAATCTCGCTTCCATTACAACCCTTTCTGAGTCATATCAAAATCCAAATTTAACTTATGATATTAATTTTATCGGAAACCTGAATGTACTTAGAGCACTTGAGAAGTCCAACTTCAATGGACGAATGTTATATATAAGCTCAGGTGAAGTTTATGGCTCATCGCCCGAGCATGAATTGCCATTATCTGAAGATAGAATATTGAAACCATTAAGCCCTTATGCTGTAAGCAAAATTGCATCAGAAGCATTATGTTATCAATGGAGTCAAATTGGAAAATTTGATGTAATTATTGCCAGACCATTTAACCATTTTGGGCCAAATCAAAGTGACCGTTTTGCAGTTGCAAATTTTGCTAAACAAATCGCTAAAATAAATCTTGGTATTCAAAAACCAGAAATAGTGGTTGGTGAGCTTAATATGACAAGAGACTTTACGGATGTGAGAGATATAGCTATAGCTTATATTTTATTATTAGAGAACGGTATAAATGGAGAGATTTACAATGTTTGTTCAGGGAGTGAAACATCAATTGCTCAAATACTTAATATTCTTTTAGAGAAGGCTAAATATCCAGTTATAGTAAAAAAAGATATGGATTTAATCAGAAAACATGAAAAAATGAGAAGTTGCGGCAATTTTAATAAATTATATAATCTGATTGGCTGGAAACCTAAGAAATTACTTGAAGAATCTATCTCTGATACTTTAAATTATTGGGAAGCAAAAATTGCTTTGGAAAAAAAAGATTGAATTCATCACTTGCTATTAGATTCATCTTTTGATACTAACATGAATTAAGCAAATAAATTCTTATGAAAGTAGCATTAATTACAGGTATCACAGGTCAGGATGGCGCATACCTGGCAGAGTTATTATTAAAGAAAGGGTATCGCGTACATGGTATTAAAAGAAGAAGTTCTTCTTTCAATACACAACGCATCGATCATTTTTATGAAGATCCGCATGTACCGGATAAACACCTGACTTTACATTATGGTGATTTAACGGATAGCACCAATCTTATCAGAATCATTCAGGAAGTACAACCCGATGAAATTTATAATCTGGCTGCTATGAGCCATGTGCATGTAAGTTTTGAAGAACCGGAATACACCGCCAATGCAGATGGTATCGGTGCTTTAAGAATATTAGAAGCGATCAGATTATTGGGTTTAACTAAAAAAACAAAATTCTATCAGGCATCAACAAGTGAATTATACGGATTGGTGCAAGCAGTACCTCAAAGCGAAACAACACCATTCTATCCAAGAAGCCCTTATGCTGTTGCAAAATTGTATGCTTACTGGATAACAGTCAATTACCGCGAAGCATATAATATGTATGCATCCAATGGAATATTATTCAATCACGAATCACCGCAAAGAGGGGAGACATTTGTTACCAGAAAGATTACCAGAGCTGTTGCAAAGATTGCATTGGGATTACAGAATACTTTGTACTTAGGAAACTTAAACTCAAAAAGAGATTGGGGACATGCAAAAGATTATGTAGAAGGCATGTATTTGATATCACAACAAGAAAAAGCAGAAGATTATGTATTGGCAACAGGTATCACAACAGAGATACGCGAATTTGTGAAGATGGCTTTTTTAGAAGCAGGTATTGAAGTAGGATTTAGATTTGAGCATGAAAATGAAGAAGGCTATGTGGTAAAATGCAAGAATGAAAAATATCAGGTAAAAGAAGGAACCATTGTAGTGAAAGTAGATACCAGATATTATCGCCCTACAGAAGTTGATTTATTAATAGGTGATGCCACAAAAGCAAGAACGCAATTGGGATGGGAACTGAAATACGATCTGGCAGCAATGGTAAAAGAAATGGTTGCAGCAGATGTTGAATTATTTAGAAAAGAAAAGCATTTAAAAGAAAGCGGATTTGATATTAATAGTCGGCAAGTAGAGTAAGGCAGGTGGTTAGTCTTTGGTCTTTAGGCATTTGTCTTTAATACAACAAGAAATAATATAAAAAATGGTAAAAAGCCGATTCAAAATGAATCGGCTTTTATTTTATTAAATCTATGCAAGCATAAACATAAGTGTAAGCTCTCGGAAAGATGATTCTTTAATTTTTTTAATTTACTTTGCAGATATACGCTTTAAACAATTGCTTTGCTTTAAATTATTATTATGCGTAGAAGTTTAAGATCTATTCTTATTTTTAGACTATTTGCTGACTTCTTTTTTTTAATAATAGCCTTATTTTGGGCAATTCTCATTGCTGAAAAGGCAAAACATTCTTTGAACAAAATTGATCTTCAACTGCTATTAGCAAGCTTGATGATCTGGTATATTGTTTCAAAATTTGTGCATTTATATGATGATTTTCGTTCCCGCTCTTTTGCTTATGAAATGGTATCAATATTAAAAATGATCCTGTTGCATTATGTAAGCTTTTCGTTTGTAGTGTTCTATTTTTTTAATAATTATTCGAATGATAAAATATTTGTTCTCTTAAATTCAGCTTTTATTTTAGTTTTTATTCCGATTGAGAAATTTACTTTAAGAAGATTGTTCAGGTCTGCCAGAAAACATGGAAGCAATATTCGCAATGTGATTATTGTGGGTGCAGGAGAAGTAGGTATGAATTTTTGGAAAACCATTCGCGAAAATGAACATTTCGGTTATCGTTTAATCGGATTTATAGATGATGAAAAAAAACCACAGTTAAACGGAGAATGGCTTGGCTTAACAACAGAGTTGAATGATGTGCTTATGCATAGAGAAGGTATTGATGATATAATTATTGCATTGCCCAATGCCGCTACCAAAAAGATAGAAGAAATTGTGAGCGTAAGTGAAAAAAATGCCAAACGTGTACGGATCATTCCGGATTATTACCGCTTGGGTTCCGGAAATTTCAGGGTAAGCAATTTTGGCGCTTTCCCTTTAGTAACAGTAAGATCTTTGCCATTGGATGATTTTGAGAATATTATTTTTAAAAGAATATTGGATTTAATTTTTTCATCTCTCCTCTTTGTATTACTCTTTAGTTGGTTATTTCCTATTATAGCCCTATTGATCAAATTAAGTTCTAAAGGACCGATTTTCTTTAAG
>CAIRTF010000204.1 GCA_903881425.1 uncultured Chitinophagaceae bacterium
CAATACAATAATATGACATTGGATGGTGCAAACTTCAATAACTCTTTTGGTTTATCTTCTACATTAGGTGGACAAACAAGTTCACAACCGGTAAGTATGGAAGCGATTGAACAAATTCAAGTTCAAGTGTCTCCATACGATGTTAAACAAGGTGGTTTTGCAAGTACCGGAATCAATACAGTAACAAAAAGCGGTACCAATACTTTTAAAGGAACTGTTTATACTTATATGAAGAACCAAGATTACCAAGGTTATAATGTAAGTGGTGTAACTGTTCCAAAAACGAACTTTACTTATTCTATCAATGGTATCTCTTTAGGAGGACCGATCATCAAAAATAAAGTGTTCTTCTTCTTTAGTGGTGAACAAGTAAGACAAACAGCTCCTGCAACAAGTTATATTGCATCTGATGCGTCTCATCCTGTTGCCGCTGGTTCTGTATCTCAGGTAAATGCAGATACTCTAAATGCTTTATCAGCATTCTTAAAATCTAAATTCAATTACGATCCGGGAGCTTACCAAGGTTATTCTTTCCAAACTAACAGTGATAAAGTGACTGCTAAATTGGATATAAACCTCGGCAACAGCACATTGACTTTTAAATACAACTATTTAAAATCTTCTGCTGATCAATTTGCAAGTACCAGCAGACCGGGTAGTGGTTTTGTAACTGGTGGTCAGCCAGGTAACACTTCAATGCCTTTCTTCGGAAGCGGCTATGTAATTAACAATAACTTCAATATCTTCTTAGCAGAATTGAATACTCGTTTCAGCAATAAAGCAACTAATAAATTACAAGTTGGCTATACTGCTTTAAGAGATTTCCGTTCACCGCATTCCTCTAATCCTAACTTCCCGTTAGTAGATATATTAGGAAGCACCGGTTTTGGTTCATCCGGTAATATTGCCACCACTTTTGGATATGAGCCATATACTTACAACAATATTTTGAATACCGATGTATATCAATTCAATGACATCTTCACATTGTATAAAGGTGCTCATGAAATAACAATTGGTACTCAAAATTCTTACAAGAAATATCAAAATGCATTTGCACCGGCTTGGCAAGGTGCTTATCAGTTCAACTCTTTGACTGATTTTTATAATGCAGTAAATAATGGTACCGTAAATACAAGTGGTACTACAACTACTAATAAAACAGGCTATTATTTACAATATTCAGCTTTACCCGGTGGGGCATTCCCTTGGGCTTATGCCGGTTCAACTGAGTTAAGTTTCTTCCTTCAAGACAAATGGCGTATTGCTCCAACTTTCACATTGACTTATGGAATTCGTGGAGACTATACCATTTACAAACAAGCTATGACTGATAACCCGGCTTTTGATGCATTAACATTTAAAGGTGGTGCAACATACAATATTGGTCAAGCTCCATTGAGTAACTTGATTATTTCTCCAAGAGTTGGTTTTAACTGGGATGTAACAGGAGATAAATCATTACAAATCCGCGGTGGATTTGGCGTATTTGAAGGTGCTCCGCCATTCGTATGGATCAGTAACCAAGCAAGTAACAATGGTATACAGTTTGGATCATTCACTGCTAACGTAGGTGGTTCAACTGCTGCCTCTCCAAGTTCATATATTGGTTCTTATCCTTTCAGTGCTGATGTTAACAAATACAGACCAGCCAGTGGTGCAGCGCTTGCATCTTACAGTACTGCATTGGTATCAAGCAATTTCAAATATCCAACCGTGTTAAAAACAACTTTAGCAATGGATAAGAAATTTGCAAAAGATTGGATATTAACATTAGAAGCTAACTATTCTCAAGATATCAACGCGGTATATTATTCAAATGTGAATTTGAATGAAAGCAATGGTTATGCATTAGTTGGTGCTGATACAAGACAACGTTATTTAACAACTGTTTCTACCAGTAACAAATACTATTACGCAGGTACTTCAGTAAACAATCCTAATATTGGTAATGCTATTTTAATGAATAACAATTCTCAGGGATTTGTATTTACAGGAACAGCAAGAATCCAAAAAACAACACGCAATTTCAGCGGATCATTAGCTTATACTTACAGTACTGCCATGAATACTGCTGAAGGTGGTAGCACAGCTTCTTCATTATGGAGTGCAGCCGCAGTAGGTAATGCAGACCCTAATGCAGCTAACTTAGGTTTGGCCTCTTATTATCAACCTCACCGTATCATTGCAGCTGCTACTTATAAGTTAATTTGGAATAAAACATTCAATACAACTTTTGGTGCTATTTACGAAATCGCTCCTAACGGAACGGGTAACTATGTATACAATGGTGATTTAAATGGTGATGGTAATACAGGTAACGATTTAATTTATATTCCTAAAAATCCTTCTGACATTAATTTAGTGAGAGCCGGTGCAGGTGGTAATGGTACTACTGCTACTCCTGCTGATGCCAGAACAGTAACAGATATTTGGAATCAATTGGATGCTTTCATTAAATCAAGCCCTTACTTACGCAATCATCGTGGTCAATATGCAGAAAGAAACGCGAATGTGTATCCTTTCTACAATCACTTAGATTTGAACGTAACACAAAACATAGCATTTAAATCAGGCTCAACAACACATACATTGCAAGTTTCTCTTGATCTCATCAATGCCGGTAATTTGATTAATAACCATTGGGGAGTTGCTCAAACGCCGATTATAAGCAATTTCCTGAAATATGAAGGTTTGGTTACAAGTGCAACCAACAGTAACAATGCTCCTATTAACACGCCTTCATTCTCAATGCCTTATCAAACAGGTACAACACCTTACACACAGGCTTTTGGAAATACTACCAGCATTTTCTCTCGTTGGCAAATGCAGTTAGGTATCAGATACTTATTTAACTAAGCTAAGTTTTAGTATAAATTAAAAAGGCTCCGAATAAATCGGGGCCTTTTTAATTTCAAAAAAAGGTAAAAATACCTTTGTCTATTTTCAATAGATTATATTTCTTTACACTATAAAAATTTGCATATCAACTCCCCATAACATAAAACAAATGTTATGAGAAAGATTGTTATTGCTGCATCATTAGTAGTTATTTCTATCAATTCATCTTACACAAGCACTGCGCAAACAACTACCGCTTCATTATCCGGAATCATTAAAACAACTGATGGATCGCTTTTACAAAGTGCTACCATTGTTGCCATTCATGAACCTACCAACACAAAGTATCAGGTGCAAAGCAGAGCTAATGGGCTCTATCATATTTTTAATTTAAATCCCGGAGGTCCTTATACTATTGAAGTATCCTTTATCAATTTCACCAATCAAAAACGAAGCGGTATTTTTTTACAGTTGGGAGAGGATTTCAGCACCGATTTTATTTTATCGCCTACTATTAATGTTCTTCAACAAGTAACTATAACAGCAACAAAAAAACAAGAAGATTTTTCTAAAAGTGGTTCGTTCTCAATTATAGATTCGAACAAAATAAAAAATCTTCCATCCGTTGGAAGAAATATTTATGATTATTTACGGGCAGCACCGCAAGCCAAATTAATTCCCGGAAATGAAGGTGCTGTAAGTATTGCCGGACAAAACAATCGTTACAATTCATTTTATGTAGATGGTGCGGTTAATAATGATGTGTTTGGTTTATCTAATTCCGGAATGAATGGCGGACAAACAGGTGCAACACCGCTTTCCATTGATGCCATCGATCAATTTCAAATGATTGTTTCACCTTATGATGCTGCTTTAGGAAATTTTACAGGTGGGAGTATTAATGCCATCACACGCTCAGGAAACAATAAAACACAAGGCTCCATTTATTTTTTTTATCGAGATCAAAATTTGGCTGGCACAACTCCAACAGGACCAAAATCAACAGCTACAAAACTTCCAGACTTTTATTTTAAAACTTATGGATTTAGAATAGGCGGAGCTTTACTAAAAAATAAATTATTTTATTTCGTCAATGCAGAACAACAAAGAGATATTTCACCTAAACCATTTGATCTGTCTACTTATGTTGGTAATACGAATAATTTATCACAGATCAATAAGCTTAGTGACTATTTAAAGAATACTTATCATTATGATGCAGGTGGATTTATTAATAATGAAAGCCAATTGGATGCGGATAGAATTTCAACAAAGATAGATTGGAATATTAACAGCAAACATAAACTTACATTGAGTTACAGGTATACAAAAGCAACCAAATACAATACATATACCAGTTCAAACGATGTCATTAATTTTTATAACGACGGATATATTTTCCCAAGTACTACCCACTCATTTTCATTGGAATTAAAAAGTATTTTCAAAAAAAGATCAAGCAATAAATTATTGATCACTTATACAAGTGTTGATGATGAAAGAAGTGTTTTAGGAAAACCATTTCCACATGTTGTGATTGATGATGGATTGGGAAAAATTGTTTTTGGTCCGGATATAAATTCCACTCAAAATTTATTGATACAACATAATATGAGTTTATTTGATACTTATAAATTCTCTGTTGGAAAAGGAATTGTAACAATGGGTATTGATGCAGAATTGAATGATGACAAAAATGTGTTCATTCAAAATACATTTGGAAACTACAACTATGGAAGCATTACCAGTTTTTATAACAATAATAAGCCTGTTTCTTTTACTGTTGGTTATCCTTTGATTGATAATATTCTCACCACAGCTACTTCGGCTTCGGCAAAATTTAAAGTATTAAAGGCCGCTTTATTCTTGACAGATGAAATTAACGTAAATAAAAGATTGATTTTACATGCCGGCATCAGAGCAGATTGGAATCAATTCTTAACTCAACCGGCAACAGATAATTACACCAACGATACGGCAATACCAAAATTTTCTAAATATTATGATCTCCGCGGAGCCAAGTCCGGCCAAACTCCTGTGTTTCCGCTATCCTTATCGCCCAGAATTGGTTTCACTTATAAACTCATCCATACAAATATTTCTATCAGAGGCGGTATTGGTTTATTTACCGGAAGAGTGCCCTTGGTTTGGCCTGCAGGAATTTATAATAATAATGGCATTTATTTAGGTGGATATACTGCCAGTGCCAATGAAAATTCATTCGCATTAAATACTATTCGATTCAGAGCAGATCCTTTTCATCAGTGGAGAGCAAATGAAGTAGGCATAACCTTAAATAAAGGCGGATTGAATTTATTAGCATCCGATTTTAGAATGCCCAAACTTTTGCGAACATCTGTTGCTATTGACAAAAAATTCATGAACGGCTGGAGTATAAGTGCAGAGGCATTTTTCAGTAAGAACATCAATGAAATTTATTATAGCAATATCAATATTCTGCCTCCTACTCAAACATCACCCAATCCCGGTGCAAGAAATATTTATCCAACCAATCTCTTAATTCCCATTTCAAGTAATGGAACAAATCCTTATGATAATGTTATTCTACTTTCTAATAATCAAGGCGATCACGGTTATGCATTTCAATTCGTTTTCAATATCAATAAAAGAACTTCAAAGGGATTTGATCTGAATGCGAATTACTCTTTCGGAAGATCATTTGCAGTGAATGATGGAACGAGTTCGGTAAATTTAAGTCAGTGGCGTTACAACGAAACAGTAAATGGTAGAAATTTTTTATCAAAAACTATTTCTGATTTTAATCCGGGGCATAAAATATTTTTTTATGCTTCTAAAAAAATCATCTATGCCAAAAAGAAAATGTCAACGACTTTTTCATTGGTCTACACAGGGCAAAGTGGTGCACCATTCAGTTATGTATATGCAAATAGTATGGTAAGAGATTATGCAAATGGAGAATCGAATGATTTGATTTATATACCCACTATTGCCGAAGTTCAATCTATGGCACTTGTAAGCAATACTGTTGGCACCATCACTTATACATCTCAACAACAAAAGAATGCATTGGAAGCTTTTATCCAGAATGATGATTATTTAAATAAACATCGCGGACAATTTGCAGAACGTAATGGAGCAACACTTCCTTTTTCCAATATTGTTGATCTTAAAATAACACAGGATTTTAATTTGAAGATTAATAAACATGCTTATCAATTTCAATTAAGTATGGATATTTTTAATTTCACGAATTTGATCAACAGAAATTGGGGAAGAACTTATTATGTAAGCAACGATCAATTTTCTTTAATGCAATTTGTTGGATACAGCAGCACAACTAACACACCATTGTATCGTTTTAATCCTGAGATCACACATGCATGGAATTATAATAACAGCGTAACGCCTGCTTACAGTGACAGATGGATTGCACAATTGGGATTGAGATTTAATTTTTGAATTTAATAACACAGATTTATTCGAATTACACGAATTAAAAAATAGACTTTATAATTAGTGTAATCCCTTTCCCCACCCCCATTTTAAAAAATCAGGGAATACTCTTGCCCAAGTGGGTACATCATGTTTACCATCGGCTAACTCAAGATATTTAATATGTTCGTCGGTATAACCTTTTGCTTTTAATTCAATGATGAAATCCAATGCATCATCAATACTATCAATTATACCATTATTATTTCTATCAGCCTTCTCATCCATCACTCCTGTTTCAATAAAAAATTTCAACCAGGGTTTAAATGAACCATGCCGAATTTGTAAATGCATCAATCGATCGTTCTCATCATCATACCCATCATCATAGCCTTTTCTTCTCCACCATAAACTCGGACTGAATAAACCCACTTTAGAAAATTCGCTGGCATGATTCCATGCAATATCTAATGCACTTAATGCACCCAAAGAAAATCCGGCAAAAGATTTTTCTTTGAAAGATGGTGCTTGATATTCCTTTCTGACAAAGGGCATCAACTCATCAAATAAAAATTTGGTATACAATCCTGCTTTATCTCCACGATGTTTATAATCTGCACTATAAGCTGTTCCATATTCTCGTTTTCTTTCTGCACCGCAATGAATGCCTACGCAGATTAAAGGTTCGATTTGATGCGATGTAATTAGTTCATCCAATAATTCATCGAAAGGCATTTTAGGAAGATCCTGTCCATCATTGATTAATAACAAATGAGCATGTTCAAAATGTGAGATACTTTGAGGAAGATATACATCAATTATTACTTCTCTCTCCAAATAGGACGAAGTAATAATATGTTGTTCAATAATGATGGATTGCAAGGCTGTTGTTTTCTCATCGCTCATAATTTCAAAAATAAAGGAATCAATTTAAAAGCAAGATTTAAGATTTACACAAAAGTTCCATGAAATTCAAATGAGTTTCTTTAAATTGATGTCGATTCATTTTTATCCAATCGAATTAAATAAAACAGTATGAAAAAAATCGGCATTCTGCATGGAAAAGAAAGAAGTTTTCCTGACGCTTTTGTAGAAAGAATTAACAGCAAAAAGATTCCGGGTATTATGGCTGAACCTGTAAAGATTGATAAAGTAATGCAGGGCGAAGCAACAGAATATGCTGTGATCGTTGATCGCATCAGTCAAGATGTTCCATTTTATCGTGCCTATCTAAAAAACGCAGCTTTATGTGGTACTGCAGTGATCAACAATCCATTTTGGTGGAGTGCAGATGAAAAATTTTTTAATAATTGTTTGGCCACAAAAATTGATGTGCCTGTTCCAAAGACAGTAATCTTACCATCAAGAGACTTGCCGGATGATACATCAGATGAATCCTTCGCCAACTTATCTTATCCATTAGATTGGGAAGGTATTTTTAAATACACCGGATTTCCTGCCTATATGAAACCCTTTGCCGGCGGGGGTTGGAAGAATGTTTACAAATTAGACAGTATTGAAGATTTCTTTGAGAAACATGCTGAAACAAAACAACTTGTTATGTTATTGCAAGAAGAAATTATTTTTGATGAATACTATCGTTGTTATTGCATTGGGGGGAAATATGTTCGCATTATGCCTTACGAACCACGTAATCCACATCATTTAAGATATGTGGCCAATTTCACTCCTTCGCCGGAAAGATTAAAACTAATGGAAGAAATTGTATTGCGTATCAATCACTATCTCGGTTATGATTTTAATACTGTTGAATTGGCTTTACGCGATGGAGTACCCTATGCTATTGATTTCTGTAATCCTGCGCCGGATGCAGAAAGAACAAGTGTTGGTGAAGAAAACTTTAATTGGGTAGTAGAAACAGCAGCCACATTTGCTATTGAAAAAGCACAAGCACACAAGGATGGCGCAGATAATTTAACATGGGGCACATACATTACAAATAGCAGTGCGCATAAAAAATTATATTAATTAATCAATTAATTTTTATAAATGTCAAGTATCAATTATCGTCATTTTACTTTAGGTGTGGAAGAAGAGTACATGGTATTAGATCCTCATACTCGGGAATTAAAAAGTCATGAGCAAAAAATTGTGATTGAAGGACAAAAGATCTTGAAGGATAAAGTAAAAGCCGAAATGCATCAGGCTGTTGTTGAAGTGGGTACTGATATTTGTAAAGATGTTGATGAAGCATTTAAAGATGTTGCGGGTCTGCGTGGTAATATCGCTGAAATAGCCGGCAATCTTGGATTGTGGATAGGTGCATCCGGCACACATCCTTTCAGTCATTGGCATAGTCAGTTGATCACTGATCATGATCGCTATCATCAGATCGTAAATGAATTACAAGAAGCAGCCCGCAGTAATTTAATTTTTGGTTTGCATGTGCATGTGGGTATGGAAGACAGAAAAATGGCCATTCATATTGCCAACAGTGCCCGATATTTTTTACCGCATGTGTATGCATTGAGTACCAACTCTCCTTTTTGGATAGGCAGAAAAACAGGATATAAATCATATCGCACCAAAGTGTTTGATAAATTTCCCAGAACCGGCATTCCCGAGTATTTTGAAGGCATTGAAGCCCATGATAATTTTGTTGACCTGCTCATAAAAACAAATTGCATCGATAATGCTAAAAAAATTTGGTGGGATTTAAGGGTACATCCATTTTTTAATACTGTTGAATTTCGTATTTGCGATGTGCCGATGAAAATTCAAGAAACCATCGCCATTGCTGCTTTGTTTCAAGCTATCTGTGCAAAGTTGTATAAGTTAAGAAATCAGAACATGAATTTTATCATGTATCAACGTGCATTGATCAATGAAAATAAATGGCGTGCCAGCAGATATGGTATTGAAGGAAGTTTGATTGATTTTGGAAAAGAAACAGAAGTGCCCACGGTTCAACTCATTAAAGAATTATTGGATTTTGTGGATGATGTGGTAGATGAATTAGGCAGCAGACATGCTATTGAATATGTTTTAAAAATGCTGGAAGCCGGAACAGGTGCAGACAGGCAATTGCAAGTGTACCAGGAGACAGATAGTTTGGTAAGTGTGGTTGACTTTATACATGACCAGTTTCTGTTGTTGTAAAATACATCATTATAGTCCAATTTTTCCCTACCTTCACTTTATCTAAAAGTTTACCCTCTTAGGCAACGCTATAAGCCTTGTCTGTATCTTATTACAAACCAACTAAACCTTTGTACAAATTGACTGAGTTTGAACTCATCAAAGGCTGTATCAAACAGAACAGTAACTGCCAGCGTGCTTTATTCGACGAGTATGCAGGTAAGTTTATGACCGTATGTCTGCGATATGCTAAAGACCCCATGGAAGCAGAAGATATGTTGCAGGAAGGTTTTGTAAGAATATTTAATAATCTTCATCAATTCAAATTCGAAGGGAGTTTTGAAGGATGGATGCGCCGAATTGTGGTAAATGTTGCGTTGAAACATTTGCAAAAAAAGAAACTTCAATTCAGCGAAATAAAAGATAACCAGCAACAAGGTCCATCGCTGGATGCCCAAGCTTACTCACACTTAGGAGAAGAAGATATTTTAAAATTGATCAATCAATTACCTGATGGCTATCGTTTGGTATTTAACCTGAATGTAATTGAAGGTTACAGCCACGAAGAAATAGCCAACTTTTTAAATATTCAACCCAGCACCAGCCGCAGTCAGTTGGTGAAGGCAAGAAAAATGTTACAGGAACAAATTATTCAGTTACAAAAAATAGCTGTTTGAGCGAAGAGCAAAACATATTATTCGATGATTTTATAAAAAATAAATTGGCTAACCATACTACGCCGATTTCTGCTGCTTTATGGAATAAAGTGAATGCTAATATTGGAGCCGATGCTTCTATGGATAATTTTGTAAAAACCTCTTTAGATAATTTCTCTTCTCCTGTTTCAGCAAGTTTGTGGGGCAAAATCAATACAAAAATTGGTTCGGATGCAACGCTCGATGATTTCATCAAAACTTCGGTAGAATATTATACTTCGCCTGTTGCTGATGATTTAGGAGATCGTATTATTGGTGATGAAATCATCAAAGACAAATTAAATAATTATTCATCGCAAGTGCCGGATGGATTGTGGGAGAAAATATTTGCTGATAAAGAAAGAAGACCGAAATTTTTCTGGTGGTTCAATGCTGATATAAGAAGATACTCTGTTGCTGCTGTATTATTGTTGTTATTGGGTTATACATTCTATGCTGCCAATAAAAAAAATGCATTGCCAATTACTGCTACGCAGCATCAAACAAACTCTTCTATAAAAAATACGCCGAACAATTCAGATAAAGCAATTGACAATACGAGTAATAATCAAACTACTGATAATAATAAGGCTATCATTCATAATCAATCTTCGGATAGCAATCAATCAGCAAATACTTTCCATAATAATTTAGCTGTCAATAATAGTGCTTCAACTCCGATCAAACAGTTAGCTAACAATAAAGCTCCACTCATCAAAACTCAATCACTTCCTTTTGCAGAGAACTTTAATAATAAAGTGGCTGAGAATGGAAATAATTATCAATTTAATACAGCTAATAATTTTATACCCGGAGAATTGATACCATTTGGTGTTAATTTAAAAGATCATACCAATCCATTCCCCCCCATCAACTTAAGAAACTTATTAGGTATTGGTATGAGTGATTGTCCTAGCGCAAATGGTAACCGCAGAAACGATTGGTATATTGAAGTATATGCATCGCCTGATTACACTATGAAATCAATTACTGCAAATAGTGCAAGCAGTGCTTATTTGCAGAAAGTAGATAGCAGTCAAACGTTGAATGGAGGATTTACTGCCGGTGTTCGTATTGCAAAAAATATTGGTGAAGATTTTATGTTTAAAACAGGTTTACAATATTCACAAGTGAATGAATTGTTTAACAGAAAAACAGTGAATGAAGTAAGAACTACAACTGTTATTAATACAAGAACAATTGTAAGACCACAAGGTGATACCACCATCAGTGATACCACTTCTTTAACACAAATAGGTTATAGTATTAAGAAAGCGGTAAATCAATATCGCAATATTGAAATACCACTTATGTTAGGATATGAGTTTACAAAGAAAGATAGTAAATGGAAATTGGGGTTAAATGGAGGTGTGATTGTGAATATTGCTTCATGGGCAAGTGGTGAAACATTAGATACCGCTTACAATGTAGTGCCTATCAGCACTTCAAAAGGATCATCATCGGGAGTAGTATATAAAACAAAAGCAGGTGTTAGTTTATATGCAAGTGCAAGTGTAATAAGAGAAATCAATAAAGGTGTTGAATTGTTTGCAGAGCCTTATTTCCGTTACGGGTTATCAAATACTACAACAGATGCAGGTTATAGTCAAAGATTTAATGCATTGGGTTTATCTGTTGGTATGAGATTGAAGTTAAATAATAAGAGACAGCATTTATAATTATGAATGTATCTAAATAAGTAATAGAGAATAATGAAAAGGTTATTGATATTTTTTTTGGTAATTGTAACTCTCATGTCTTGTAATAAAGATATGTCGGATCAGTTTTATCCTGATCCAACCAAAGCTATCAATGATACTACATGGACAACAAAAACAATTAGCCAGGGTTTTATTGATACAATTAAAAAATCAATCGGAATACTTCCCACTTTTACCATTGTATTCCCTTGTGGTTCAGATCTGCTGATGAAATTAAATGACAGTTTGCAAGTTTCATTTCCACCATATACAATTGCAGATCTAAGCAATAATACACCTTACACAGGCGGTAATGTCCAGGTAGATGTTACTGAATTAAGAAATAAAGGTGACTTCATTAAAACACTTATCCCAACAACCAGTACAAAATATTTATTGGAAAGTGCCGGATCATTTTATGTTTCCGTTAGCAGAAATGTAAGTGGAGTAGTAACACCTGCAACACTTGCGTCCAATGGTTATGTTTATTTAAAATGGTTGGATGCAAATCCAAGAAGCAGCATGCAACTTTTTAATGGCGCATATTTAACCAATCTTGATTCATTCTTTACATGGAAGCCCAATACAAATACTATGGGTTATATTACTACATGGGATTCTACCAACAGCAGTGTAAATAAAAAGGGATATTCGCTCACTTCAAAAACGCTTGGTTGGTTAAATGCCGATTCATTTCTAGATACTGTTACTACTTCAAGAACAAGAGTCAATATTTTAATGGCTTCGGCTAACTTCACGAATAAAAATACTTTGGTATTCATGATATTTAAGAATCAAAGAACAGTAGTAAAACTTAATCCTGATTATACAAATCGATGTTTTTATTCTTTAAATATACCTGTGGGTGCTTCTGTAACACTGCTTTCATTGTCCTCTATTGATTCTGTTTTATATATGGGCACTAAAGATGTGATTGTAAATTCTGCAGATAAGATATCATTATTACCTCAGAAAACAACTGTTCAAAATGCGCTGGCTACAATAAATAACTTGTAATAATCGAGCTATTCTTCTTTCTTAAAATCAAATATAGTAGCAGTAAATACTGCCTTTTCTCTTTTGGTAATAATGGCCGACCAGTTGCCTTTGTATCGTAAAATTTTAGGTACTAATAAATTTCCAATTCGAGCCATTTCAACATCCATACTTACATCAAAATCATATAATCCGGCTTTATAACTCAATGAATATTTTCTTGCCAATACTTCCAATGTTTTTATATCAAACCAAGTAATCATTTCATCAACCACCACACTGTTTTTTTTTGATTGACTGATATCTTCTTTCGGCGTAATAGAAAACACATAACAATTTTGTCCATTATGCTCTTCAACATCTAAGCGATAATCGTATAATTTGATGGCGCGTTCATCATAGAGATCTAATTTATCTCCGATAAAAGGAATACCGGGAATTTTTTTTCCTGGATTAAAGAATAACATTTTCAATTGTTCTTTATGTGCATCCAATCCGTTTTTGCCACTTGTTGAAAATCCTTTGCCTTTTACAATATTATTTTCACCGCAAACAGTTCCTTTGGTAAAGAATAGACTTGCATATAATTCGGGAGTACGATAATTGTACCGATCCTTACTATCATAAAAATCGCCGGTTATTTTTTCTTCCAATACCTCCATCGTTCTGCAACCATTGATTCTATGCTGCTTTGTTTTACTGAATAAAGATGCTTTGATATTATCATGCTTATCGAGCATTTTAATATCATTGTAAGAAGTAAAGTTGAGAATATGTAGATTGCGAAAGGCTTTATAAAAAGTGGTATCTTCTTTGATCTGTTTCAGTAAAGTTTTAAAATCAAAGTTATTTCTTACAAAAACTTCAGGAAGTGTGACACGTTTATTTTCTAACAATAGTGTGGTATCATTTTTTTTATTATAGCCCAACGTATCCTGTGCAAAAGAAGAAGATGAAATGAATAATGCAATTGATATAAAAAATATTTTCCTCATTTAGGATACACCATTTTATAATCCATCTTAATTTTCCCTTTACTGATATCGGTTAGCTTACCATGTAACATTTTTCTTCTCAACGGTTTCAGGTAATCAATAAATAATTTTCCCTCAATATGATCATATTCATGCTGAATGATCCTTGCAGTAATTCCTTTAAAAGTTTCTGTCTTCTGAACAAAATTTTCATCCATATATTCAACAATTACTTCTTCCGGACGATAGACATCTTCTCTTATTTTAGGAATACTTAAACAGCCTTCATTATAAGCCCACTCCTCTCCATTCAACTGTTTGATATGCGCATTGATAAATACTTTTTTAACACCCGG
This sequence comes from uncultured Chitinophagaceae bacterium, assembly GCA_903881425.1. Classification (GTDB taxonomy): domain Bacteria; phylum Bacteroidota; class Bacteroidia; order Chitinophagales; family Chitinophagaceae; genus CAILAF01. Next base: position 14,076 of record CAIRTF010000204.1, read on the forward strand.
CTCATCAGCATAAACACCCTTTTCATCTTCTTCCAAATGCTCGAATATTTGTTTACTGTCCATTACAAATAATCTGATATCCTTATTTACCTGAGGCGCAGCTAAACCCACGCCATTACTGTAATACATGGTTTCCCACATATCATCAATCAGCTTTTTAAGTTCGGGATAATCTGGTGTAATATCTTTAGCTACACGTCTGAGTATTGCTGCGCCGTATGCTACAATCGGTAATGTCATCTGATCTAATTATTTCGTTTAGGCTGCGAAAATACTTACAATTCAACAAATGCATTCGCTACCCGATAGAATTCATGTATTCCTGCAACATTATGGTGGCAGCGATCTGATCGACATTGCCTTTTTTTTGACGGTCTTTCTTTTTCATTCCCATATCGATCATGGCTCTGGATGCCATCTTTGAAGTAAATCTTTCATCAATAGTTTTAATCGGAACAGTTGGAAATTCTTTTTGCAATTGTTTGATAGCATTGTGTACTAATGATGTTGCATGAGTAGCAGTATCATTTAAATTCAATGGCTCACCAATTAATATCAATTCAATTTGCTCTTGTAAAAAATATTTTTTTAAGAAAGGAATTAATTCCCTTGTATCAATTGTTGTTAAAGCTGTGGCAATAATTTTTAATGGATCAGTCACAGCTAATCCGGTTCTTTTTCCGCCGTAATCGATACAAATAATTCTGGCCAATTAAATTAATTAATAAATGAATAAATCTGCAATAACAAATACAGCAAAAACCACACTTGCAATTCCATTAGCCGTCATGAAAGCAATATTTACTTTGCTTAAATCATTTGGTTTTACAATAGAATGTTGGTAGACCAACATTCCTGTAAATACAGCAATGCCAATCCAATAGATCCAATGAAAATTTCCATGTACACCTGCTGCAATAACACAAGCAGCACTTAACAGATGTAATAATTCTGAAACACGCAATGCTTTTATTTTTCCAACAGTTGAAGGAATAGAATATAAATTTTGCGATTGATCAAAATCGATATCCTGTAACGCATAAATAATATCAAAACCACTTACCCAAAATATAACAGCGAATGAAAATAAAACAGGCAATACATCAAACTTTCCCGTTACGGCTAAATAAGCGCCAATGGGTGCCAAGGATAAGCCTAAACCCAATACTAAATGACATAAAAAAGTAAATCGTTTGGTATAACTATAAAATAAAATCACAAATAAGGCAACGGGTGATAAATAAAAACAAATTTGATTGATGAAGAAAGTTGACAGAATGAAGATGACAGATGACAGTATCACAAATCGCAAAGCACTATTGGCTGAAATAATTCCTTTTGGAATTTCACGGATAGCAGTACGAGGATTTTTTGCATCGAAACTTCTATCTAAATATCTATTGAAAGCCATGGCAGCACTGCGTGCGGTAATCATGCAGATTAGAACAAGAATAAAAACAACAACCAAATGTTGAATGCTAAATGATGAATGCTGAGTGGCTAAAAAAAATCCAATCAATGCAAAAGGCATTGCAAAAATAGTATGTGAGAATTTTACTAAGCTTAAATAGTTTTTTATAGTACTCATATTAATCGAATAATCATTTTAATCTTGGTTCAACTAATTTCCACAATACAATTCCTGCAGCCACAGAAATATTCAAAGAGTGTTTCATGCCTAATTGAGGAATTTCAATACAGCCATCACACAATTTCAATACTTCATCATTCACACCCTCTACTTCATTACCAAATACAACAGCTAATTTTTGATTCTGTTCAGCAAATTTTTCTAAAGAAATACTTCCTTCTGTTTGTTCTATTGCAAAGATGCGGTAATCTCTTTCTTTTAGTTCTTTAATGGCATCCACCGTATTTTCAAAATACATCCAATCTACTGTTTCAGTTGCACCCAATGCCGTTTTATGAATATCTCTGTGAGGAGGTTGAGGTGTATAACCGCATAAAAAAATAGCTTCTATTAAAAAAGCATCCGCTGTTCTAAAAACACTGCCCGCATTGTGCATGCTGCGAATATTGTCCAATATCACAATCACCGGTGTTTTATCTGCACGCTTAAATTCATCAACAGACTTTCGGCCTAATTCATCCATGCTCAATTTTCGCATGGTGCAAAGGTAACTACCCGCTTGTGGAATATTTCAAAGGATTAGCCGAATTTTTCTTTTTTTCAATCGAATAATTTTTATCTTCCCCAAAACAACCAATCATGAGAAAAATAACAAGTTTCATCGTTCTATTATTACTCTCCTTCTCTTCCGGCATTATCGCACAAGAAAAAATTGATAATGCAATGATGGAAAAAATTAAAACAGAAGGTCTGAAAAATTCGCAGGTAATGGATATTATTTTCCATTTAACCGATGCCAGCGGTAACCGTTTAACTAATTCACCCGGCTATTTCCGTGCAGCTAATTATGCAAAAGATAAATTAGCCAGTTGGGGATTAAAGACTGCAAAACTTGACCCTTGGGGCGAGTTTGGTAAAGGATGGGAATTAGAAAAAAGTTATCTCGCTGTAACTGCACCTTATTACAAATCATTGGAAGCTTATCCAAAAGCATGGTGCGGCGGAACCAATGGCTTAAAGAATGCAGAAGTAATTGCAATAACATTAAAAGATTCTGCTTCATTAGATGAATACAGAGGAAAATTAAAAGGAAAAATTATTGTAATAGACAGATTGGATGCATACACACAAAGTTTTAAAGCAGATGCTCATCGCTATGCAGATTCTGATTTAGTGAAAATGGCAAATGCACAACCGCAAGCACCAAGAGCACAGCCTAACCCGAATGATACTGCAGCTGCAAGAAGAATGAGAGAACAATTTGCACAACGTGGCGGCGGTGGTCAACAACGTGTATTAGCTATATTAAAAGAATTAGCTGTAAGCGAAGGCGCAGTAGCTATGTTAAGCAGTAGTCCTCGTTTTCATGATGGTACTTTATTTACACAAGGTGGCGGCGGTTATAAAGGAACAGATCCCGAAAACTTTTTAGATATTGTTGTGGGCATTGAAGATTATAATACCATTTTACGTTTAACAAAAGCAGGAATAGCTGTAAAATTAGATGCTGATGTAAAAACAAAATTTTATGCAAAAGATTTACAAGGATATAATGTAATTGCAGAAATACCCGGAACAGATCCAAAACTAAAAGATGAAATTGTAATGATCGGTGCACATTTAGATTCTTGGCATACTGGAACTGGCGCAACAGATAATGCAGCCGGCAGTTCAGTGATGATGGAAGCGATACGTATTTTAAAAACAATCGGTATCAATAATAAAAGAACCATTCGTATTGGATTATGGGGTGGTGAGGAAGAAGGTTTATTGGGATCAAGAGGTTATGTAAAGAAAACATTTGCCGATCCTGCTACCATGCAATTATTGCCTGAGCATGAAAAATTCTCTTCTTATTTTAATATTGATAACGGAACAGGTAAAGTGCGTGGCATTTATTTACAAGGAAATGCAGCCTGCAAAGATATTTTTGCTCAATGGTTTGCTCCTTTAAAAGATATTACTGATGGTACCATCACCATAAGCAATACAGGCGGAACAGATCATCAATCATTTGATGGCATTGGTTTACCAGGTTTTCAATTTATTCAGGATCCGATGGAATATGATACCAGAACACATCACAGCAATATGGATGTGTACGATCATTTAAGCGCTGATGATTTAAAACAAATTGCAACTGTAGTTGCAGCATTTGTGTATGATGCATCGCAAAGAGATCAAAAATTACCACGTAAAGAATTACCACAGCCAAGACCTGCCGGGGCAAGAGGTTTTTAAATTATAAGAAAATAAATTTTAAAAGGACTTGCAGTAATGCAGGTCTTTTTTATTATGAGATGCTGAATAGAATTATTATAGCACAAGAGTGCGACGCAAGAAAAGTTTCATTGAAATACAAAGCCGGTAAAATAATTTTCCCCAATCAACTATTCAACCGATGAACCTTTCAACCAAATGCTATATTTGTTGCCCATGGCGAAATCTGCTGCCGATACACCTTTGATGCAACAACACCGGGCTATTAAACAAAAATATCCTGATGCTATCTTATTGTTTCGGGTGGGCGATTTTTATGAAACATTTGGTGAAGATGCCATTAAAGCTTCAACAGTATTGGGCATTACATTAACCAAAAGAAATAATGGTGCAGCTTCTTCTTTAGAGTTGGCAGGTTTTCCTCATCATGCATTGGATACATATTTACACAAGTTGGTGAAAGCAGGATATCGGGTAGCTATTTGCGATCAGTTAGAAGATCCTAAACAAGCCAAAGGTATTGTAAAACGTGGTGTAACAGAATTGGTAACACCGGGCATTGCCACCAACGATAAATTATTAGAACATAACAGCAATAATTTTTTAGCCGCTGTTCATTTTAATGAAGCAAATATCGGTGTTGCTTTTGTGGATATTTCAACCGGAGAATTTTTTGTTGCAGAAGGTGATGTGGAATACATTGATAAATTATTGCAAAGTTTAAAACCTGCCGAAGTTGTTTTTCAGCGTAGTTATCAAAAACAATTTAAAGAAACATTCGGTGTTAAATTTTATACTTACACTTTAGAGAGCTGGATTTTTGAAGACGCATTTGCTACTGAAACTTTATTAAAGCATTTTCAAACACATTCATTAAAAGGTTATGGTGTAGAGAATTTGCATCATGGTATTATTGCTGCGGGCGCAGTGTTATATTATTTGAAAGAAACTGAACACCCCAATTTACAACACATTACTGCTGTTCAACGAATTGAACGAGATGATTTTTTGTGGATGGATCGGTTTACCATTCGCAATTTGGAAATATTAAATAATGGCAATAGCGATGGAAACAGTTTATTAAAAGTATTGGACAATACCGTGAGTGCAATGGGTGCTCGTTTACTAAAACGCTGGACAGTATTGCCTTTGAAAGATATCAAAAAAATAAATGAGCGATTAGATACGGTTGAATATTTGATCAAAGAAACAGATGCAAGGCATTTATTGACGCAATACATCAAACATTGCGGCGATATTGAAAGATTGGTGAGCAAAATTCCGATGAAGAAAATCAATCCGCGTGAAGTGATGCAATTGGCAAAAGGGTTACAACAAACTTCATTGATAAAAGATATCTGTGGGTCTTCTTCAAATACTTATTTAAAAAGATTGGGTGACGGATTGAATACCTGCCATTTTATTTTAGAAAAGATATTGAATGAGATTGTTGAAACACCTCCTGTTGCTGCAAACAAAGGTGGTGTTGTTAAAGAAGGTGTTCACAAAGAATTAGATGAGTTAAGAAAAATTGCAAGCGGCGGAAAAGATTATCTGATCAATATTCAACAACGTGAAGCTGAGAAAACAGGTATCAATTCTTTAAAAATAAGTTTCAATAATGTTTTTGGTTATTATTTGGAAGTAACCAATATACACAAAAATAAAGTTCCTTCAGATTGGATTCGTAAGCAAACGCTTGCTAATGCTGAACGTTATATTACGCCTGAATTAAAAGAATACGAAGAAAAAATAACCGGCGCAGAAGATAAAATATTAGCGATAGAATTAGAATTATACGATCAATTATTAATTGCTTTACAAGATTATATTGCACCGATTCAAATTAACGGCAATATCATTGCTATTATTGATTGCTTACTATGCTTTGCAGAAAATGCATTGAAGTTCAATTATAAGAAACCGCAATTGCATGATGGATTGGAATTAGAATTAAAAGATAGTCGGCATCCGGTGATTGAAAGAAATTTACCTGTTGGTGAACAATATATTACCAATGATATTTTTCTTGATTCTTCTACGCAACAAATTATAATTTTAACAGGGCCGAACATGAGTGGTAAGAGTGCCATACTCCGTCAAACTGCTCTCATCACCTTAATGACACATATGGGAAGCTTTGTCCCGGCTGCATTTGCGAAGATTCCATTGACTGACAAAATTTTTACACGGGTTGGTGCCAGCGATAATTTAAGCGGTGGTGAAAGTACATTTATGGTAGAGATGAATGAAACGGCCAGCATCATCAATAATATTTCTTCTCGAAGTTTGATATTGTTAGATGAAATTGGCAGAGGTACTTCTACTTATGATGGTATTTCTATTGCATGGAGTATTGTTGAATTTTTACATAGTTCATCATCAGCCCCCAAAACTTTATTTGCTACACATTATCATGAATTGAATGAGCTGGAAGAAAAATTACCAAAAGTAAAAAACTTTCATGTCACTAATAAAGAAGTGGGCAATAAAATAATTTTCTTACGCAAGTTAGCGCCGGGTGGCAGCACCCATAGTTTTGGTATTCATGTAGCAAAAATGGCCGGAATGCCACCTGCATTGATTTCCAGGGCTAACGAAATTTTGAAACAATTAGAAGAGAGTCGGGAGTCTGAAGTGGGAAGTCAGGAGTCAGGAAAGAAAAATACAAAATCAGCATTAGAAAATGTAATTAAACAAATAGGATCTCCACAAATGCAATTGTCCATTTTTGATGAGCATTCAGAAACATTTAATGCAATGAGAAAATTATTAACGGAGATCGATATTAATCGCCTCACACCTGTAGAAGCATTGATGAAATTGAATGAGATAAAAAATTTGTTGAAATAAATTATTTATCTTGTTAAATGAATAAAAATATTTACCACGGATTCTTTTTTTTAATTGCCTTATTAATTTCCCAAAAACTTCTTTCCCAGAAAAAAGAACAAAAAAAAGATTTTGCTGTGATCGGTTATTTTGCAGGGAGAACAACCATGATAGATAGTTTTCCTGTTAAAAAATTAACACATTTGATTTTTTGCTTTACACATTTGAAAGGCAATCAAATGTATATCAGCAATGCAAGAGATTCTGCAACGATTCAAAAAATGGTAGGATTTAAAAAAACAAAGAACCCGAATTTAAAAATAATGATCTCATTAGGTGGCTGGACAGGTTGTTATAGTTGTTCGAATGTTTTTAAAACGGATAGTGCAAGAAAAGAATTTGCGAGCTCTGTAAAAAATTTATTGAATTATTTTTCTGCAGATGGATTTGATTTGGATTGGGAATATCCTGTAATAGCCGGACCAACGGGTCATCCATATTCAGCGCAAGACAAAGATGATTTAACTGCTTTATTAAAAACATTACGCGATAGTTTAGGTAAACAAAAAGAATTGAGCTTTGCGGCAGGTGGTTTTACAAAATTCATCAATGAGTCGGTTGATTGGAAACAAGTCATCAAATATGTTGACAGAATTAATTTAATGACTTATGATTTGATCACCGGGAATGATACTGTAACAGGCCACCACACTGCATTGTATTCAAATCCTTTACAAAAAGAATCTACGGATAATGCGGTAACCATGTTGCGCAAGTTACATGTGCCTGCAAATAAATTAGTGGTCGGTGCAGCATTTTATGCAAGAATCTGGGAAAATGTAAACGCTACAAATAATGGTTTATATCAACATGGAAAATTTAAAGCAGGTGTATCTTTTAGAAATTTTGATACTTACTTTTCGAAAGACAGTGGTTATGTTTATCACTGGGATACTCTTACGCAAGCACCTTATTTTTATAACGGCAACAAAAAATATTTTGCCACTTTTGATGATACAAGTTCCATCAAATTAAAAACCGAATATGCAATCAAACATAAATTAAACGGCATTATGTTTTGGCAATTGGCGGATGATAGTTTTTTTGCCAATGGTTTATTAGATGTGATTGATAATACAAAGAAAAAATATAAATAGTTGGTTGTTGAGTAACACATCTTCCTTTCATTCAATATTTGATTTAGTACCTTTAAAAAAACAGTAATGATTAATGAAAAGAAGAATCAGATATTATCAACTTGTATTTTTAAAACATGATCTACCGGCAGGTCTTTCTGTTTTTTTAGTCGCTTTACCACTTTGTCTGGGCATTGCTTTGGCATCAGGTGCCCCTTTGTATGCAGGCATCTTATCCGGAATTATTGGCGGATTGGTTGTATCTATTATTAGCGGATCGCAATTAGGCGTATCCGGTCCGGGTGCAGGATTAACAACAGTTGTAGCTGCTTCTATTATTTCATTAGGAGATTATAAAATTTTTCTTTTATCGGTGATAGTAGCGGGATTATTTCAAATAGTTCTTGGCTTCATGAAATTAGGTGTAATTGCCAATTATTTTCCATCGGCCGTTATTAAAGGAATGTTGGCAGCAATCGGAATCATACTTATCTCTAAACAAATACCCAACGCTTTGGGATATGATCAACCGGATTTTTGGGATAGCGGGTTTTTAAAATTGTTCACAGATAAACACTTCTTTGGCAACATAGAAAATTTTCATTTGCATACCAGTGCAGGTGCTATCACCATTACCATTATTTCGCTTGCTTCTTTTTTTATATTAAAAAAATATTTCCCCGAACGACATACTTTATTGCCTGCACCATTAATTGCAGTGGTAATAGGTATTGTGGTGAATTTGATCTTCGAAAGAATTGCTTCTACTTTTTTATTAAAGCAAACTCAATTAGTAAATATTCCGCATAATTTGTTTGCGCAAATTTCTTTTCCTGATTTTTCAAAAATATTTTCTTCCATTGAGATATGGAAAGATGGATTGATTATTGGATTATTAGCCACTTTAGAAACATTATTGTGCGTAGAAGCAATTGATAAATTAGATATAAGAAACAGAATCACACCTGTTAACAGAGAATTGTTTGCACAAGGTATTGGTAATATTCTTTGTGGCGCATTAGGCGCAATCCCAATCACAGCAGTCATTGTTCGCGGTTCAGCTAATGTAGATGCTGGTGGCAGAACAAAGCTTTCTGCATTTACACACGGAGTATTTTTATTGATGACAGTTTTATTAATCCCTTTTGTAGTGAACATGATCCCTTATGCATCACTTGCTGCCATTTTAATTGTTACAGGTTATAATTTAACCAAGCCAAAATTGTATAAAAACATGTGGAGTTTGGGATGGAAACAATTTCTTCCATTCATGTTAACCATCATTGTTATTTTAATGACTGATTTATTGGTTGGCGTTTCTATTGGTTTGTTGCTTTCCGTTTATTTTATCATACAAAATAATTTTAAAGCAGAATATAAAATTGAAAAGAAAAGAGAGCATGCCACTGAAGTGTATAGATTAAAACTAAATACCAATGTTACTTTTCTAAATAAAGTAAACTTAAAAGAAGCATTAGATAAAATTCCGGAATATTCTGTATTGCATATTGATTGGTCAATTACATAAATCAATTACAGAGATAGAATCTACAAGCCTTTCAAAAGAAAATTTTGTATTAAAAACATTACAAACTGCACTTAGATTAGCTTTAGATATTAAGACCGAA
>CAIRTF010000205.1 GCA_903881425.1 uncultured Chitinophagaceae bacterium
CGCATCTTCAATTACGCATAAATATTGTTATTAAGAAGTTTTTGGGCATTTTTCTTTTAGCACTTCTTTTTGTGCATAGAACATGAATAATTCGTAAATTGTGGATAAGCGAATAAATTATATGAATAAGCATTTGAATAACTATGAATCTTCTGTTGATTAGATGTTCATTTGTTAGTTTCATGTGCATCGGATGGGAATAAATTTAACAAAAAGAAAAAAAAGTTTCTTGGATTGAATGCTCTTATATTCGCTCTCCTTATTCATCACGTAACAATTTCTTAATGTTGAAATTGTTTTTGAAAAAGGATGCGATACAAGTTTTGCTAACCCTATAGTATTTAATTGGAATGGAATTAACCAACTTAAACAAAGACAGGAAAAGAAGAAAAAGCAGTATTGATTTAACTACCATGGTATATGGTAAAGTACCCCCACAGGCAAAAGAATTAGAAGAAGCGGTATTGGGAGCCATCATGCTGGAAAAAAGTGCATTCGATAGTTTAGTTGATACCAATTTAAAACCGGAATGTTTTTATGTAGAGTCGCATCAAACTATTTTTCGTGCGATGATGGATATGCAACAACGCGGTATCCCAATTGATATTTTAACCGTTGTTGAAGAATTAAAACGCAAAGAACAATTAGATGCAGTTGGCGGTCCTTATTATGTTACCAAATTAACCAATGCTGTTGTTAGTACTGCAAATATTGATGCACATGCAAGAATTATTTTACAAAAATTTATTCAACGTGAATTGATACGCATTAGCGGAGAAATCATTGGTGATGCATATGAAGACAGTACAGATGTTTTTGATTTATTAGATGATAGTGAAACAAAAATGTTCAACATCACCAATAATTATTTAAAAAAGAATTTTGAAGATATTGGTAATGTACTGGCAAAAGCAATAACAAGAATTGATCATCTGCGTCAACAAGAAGATGATATTTCCGGCGTTACCAGTGGATTTGCTTCATTGGATAGAATTACTTACGGATGGCAACCAACCGATTTAATTATTTTGGCAGCTCGTCCTTCCGTTGGTAAAACCGCATTTGCATTGAATTTGGCGCGTAACGCTGCATTGCATCCGGTTAAACCAACCGGAGTTGGTTTCTTTAGTCTGGAAATGAGTGCATCGCAATTAGTGCAACGTATATTAAGTGCAGAAAGTGAAATTATGTTGGAAAAAATTTCACGTGGTAAATTAGAAGATTACGAATATCAACAGCTTCATACAAAAGGTATTAAAAGATTAGAAACTGCTCCTTTATATATTGATGATACTGCAGCATTGAACATTTTTGAATTTCGTGCCAAAGCAAGAAGATTAGTAAACAAACATAATGTTGGATTGATCATCATCGATTATTTACAATTGATGAGCGGAACAGGCGACAGAGGTGCCAATCGTGAACAAGAGATCAGTAATATCTCCAGAAATTTAAAAGCACTGGCGAAAGAATTAAATATTCCCATCATTGCATTATCTCAATTAAGTCGTGCTGTTGAAACAAGAAAAGAAAGTAAGATGCCGCAATTGAGTGATTTGCGTGAATCGGGTGCCATTGAACAAGATGCGGATATGGTGATGTTCATTTATCGTCCCGAATATTATGAGAATTTTCAAAATGAACATGGAGAAAGCACACAAGGTGAAACACATATTAAAATTGCCAAGCATCGTAATGGTGCATTAGATAATATTAAATTGAAAGCTTTATTGCATATTCAGAAATTTGAAGAATGGAGTAGTGATAATGGCATTAACGGATTAATGGGTGGCGGTAATTGGAAGCCTGTTGGGCCTGCACCCATACCAGGTGCACCATCAGAAGGTGGTAAATTCTTTGTACAAGGAAGTAAAATGAATACCGGAGATTTTGATGAAGGTATTGATGGAGATCCAGGGTTTTAAAATATTGATCTAATAAAAAAACTCATCAAAAAAGATGAGGTTTTTATTTTTATAATGTCAATTTTTTTATTTCAAGTTCCATGCATATCCAACACTAACACCAAATGTTTGATGCTGATATTTTGTTGAACTGGTTGTTTCTACTTTAGAACTGCTTTTGCTATAATTTACTGCTACGTCAAAATTCTTATATTCTACTCCTGCAAATGCATCTGTACCAAAATCAATCGGAGTAACAGAAGTATAATTAGCAGAATAATTGGAGCTAGTTGTGAATTGAACATTTCTATTAATAGCATTGTTACCGGCAATGGTAACTTCTTGCCCTGTTTCCTTACCCGACATGCCTGCAGCAAAATATATTCCTGCACCCACAAAACCTTTTACATTTTATTCAGTTTAAACTTATAATCTAAATTAAGTGGCAATTCCAAATAATTAATTTTTATACTAGTAGATCCTCCATTCACTGCAATGATGGTTTTTGTTTTAACAGAGCCTTTTTGAATCCATCTCAGGCCACTTTCCAAATACAAATGATCTTTCAAATGAAATGAACCGGTAGCGCCAAATTCATAGGCACTGATAGCAGAAGCATTTATATATTGATCACCTCCCGCTAAATAAGAAGCAGAAACATAACCGGCCTGCACCCCTGCTGTAAATTTTTGTCCGAAAGCACTAAATGAAATACCAATCAACAGTAGCGCCATTAATTTTCTCATAGTCTTTTCTTACAAAGAAAAGATATTGAACAAGAAAGCTGCATCAGTGAATTGTTAAAGTGATTGATAAGTTTTAAAAATCGGTTAATGAATAATTATAAAGGATGAATACATTTGTTCTATGGCATTACCTTTTTTCTACGAAGAAAATATCAGCACAAAGAATACTTCTTTCATTCTTAGTGAAGAAACAAGTAAACATTGTATTCAAGTATTGCGTATGAAGCAAGGTGAACAATTGCAAATAACCAATGGCAAAGGCAATGCATTTATTGCTTCAATTATTACAGAAGATAAAAAAGCTTGTGCTGTAAAAATTATAGAAACAAAATTTCATCCGGCACATACAAGAAAATTATCCATTGGTATTTCGTTGCTGAAGAACAGCCATCGCTTTGAATGGTTTTTGGAAAAAGTAACAGAGATTGGTGTAAATGAAATCATTCCACTTATTTGCAAAAGAACAGAAAGAGAACATTTTCGTTTCGACAGAATGAATGCTATTTTAATTGCTGCCATGTTACAAAGCCAGCAAACATGGTTGCCCAAATTACACGAACCAATAGACGTAAAAACAATCATACAACAATCAACTGCTCAACAAAAATTAATCGCTCATTGTGAGGACCTTGTTAAACAAGAAATAAAAAATCTCTCTGCCGAAAATAATGCACAAATACTTATTGGACCGGAAGGCGATTTTACCATTGATGAAATTCAGTTAGCTGCTCAAAACCAATACCAGCCAGTATCTTTAGGCACTACTCGCTTACGTACTGAAACAGCCGGCGTAGTAGCAGCTGCACTTTTAATGAATTTCTAATGTATATTCACGGAGAAGATTTTTTACATGAGAAAATATTATTGGCTTTTACTCAGTAGTTTTTTATATCTATATTCCTGCAAGAACGGATCATCTAAAGTAGTTAACAGAGACACTACTATCAATACAAATACTTCTTTCAATAATTTGTTTTTTGATAGTGTTCAGGTAGAACATTTTTTGAATGAACATGCTGAATTCAAAAATTACGAACAACAGTTTTTAGATTTCTATAAACAACGTAATTACGAATTTGCCTGATTTGATAGCAGTGGATTAGCGGAACAGGCTCACAATTTTATTAATTTATTGAATAATACTGTTGCAGAGCTTCAAGACAGCAGTTTGATTAATCCGGTTTTGAATGAGGCTTATCAAGCACATGCAAACGATTCATTGCATCATCTTAAAAAAGAAAATATTCTTCAAACGGAATTATTATTTACCGGTCAGTTTTTTTTCTATGCTGCCAAAGTATATAAAGGCAGCGATATTAATGCTGCTGAATTAGGCTGGTTCATCCCCAGAAAAAAAGTTGACTTAACTTCTTTGCTAGATTCAACATTAAAATCAAAAGTTATCGAAACAGATCAGTATGCCCCACTCAATTCACAATATAAAAAGTTACAGGAATATTTAATTAAGTACGGAACACTTGAAAAGCAATGGCCAGGCGATACCATTACATTTGTTGCAAAGCCATTAAAAAAAGGAGATTCATCTTTCAACATATCGCAAATAAAAAATCGTTTGATTTTATTGGGTGATTTAACCATCGCAGACAGTTCTAATACCTTCGACACTACTTTGGTATCGGCTGCAAAACGTTTTCAAAAAAGAATGGGTTTAAGTATCGATGGAGTGATCGGCAATAAAATGATTGATGAATTAAACATTACACCCAAACAAAGAGTGCGTCAATTACTTATTAATATGGAACGAATGAGATGGATGCCTGAACAAAAAGACAGCAGTTATATTTTAGTAAACATTCCTGAATATAAAATGCATGTGTACGATAGCAGTAAATTAAGTTTTGATTTGAATGTGATTGTTGGAAAAGCAACGAATAGCACGGTTATTTTTAATGGCAATCTAAAATACATTGTGTTCAGTCCGTATTGGAATGTACCAAAAAGTATTGTTGAAAAAGAGATCGTTCCTTCCATTAAAAAAGATAAAAACTACATTGCCAAGCAAAACATGGAAATTACAGGATACAGTGCAGGCCTGCCTTTGGTTCGACAAAAACCCGGCCTCAATAATTCATTGGGATTAGTGAAATTTTTATTTCCCAATAACTATGATATCTATTTTCACGATACACCCAACAGAGAATTATTTAATTCATCTACCAGAAGTTTTAGTCATGGTTGTATCAGAGTGAGCAATCCTAAAAAATTAGCGCAGTTTTTATTACGCACCGATACCGCAACTGTTTGGAAGAATAATGTAATAGATAGTTCTATGCATTTGCAAAAAGAAAGATGGGTAAGCTTAAAAAAAACTTTACCTGTTTTTATAGTGTACTTTACAGCATGGGTTGATAAAAGTGGTGTACTAAATTTTAGAAAAGATATTTACGGGCATGATGATAAAATGAGCAGCAAATTATTTGTACAGAAATGATAATTTTTGAAGATCATAAATTTAATTGGAAAGGCAAAATAATTGTATTCTTGGCAATTGTTATTGTAACAGGTATTCCATGGTGGATATCAACCTACACACAATACCTGAAAAACGGTTTATATAGTGGAGCATCAGTTATAATTTGTGCTGTTTGTGCCGGTGTTCTTGCCTACAATACGAAGCACAAAAAGAGAATATGTATTCTTATTCCGATAGCAGCGCATCAGATTGCTTTTTTTATAAAAGCATATATAGATTGTTTACCGGATCCAACCAATCACAATCTTATCCCGTTTGAAATATTGGGGCATTTATTAGTTGATGGGGTTCTTTGCTTGATAATTGTAGTAATGGCTAAAGTTTTAAAATCAATCTCAATAAAAAAGTAATCATCACATTTCTTACTTTCGTTTTATAGTAATAAATATTATGAAAATAATTGAAGTAACAGATTCCAAGTCTGCAAAAGAATTTATTCTGGTAAATGTGTTGATGAACCAACACAACCCAAATTATATTCGTCCGTTGGATAATGAAGTGAATGATGTATTCAATCCCGAAAAAAATAAATTATTCAAATACGGAAATGTTAAACGTTGGATATTAAAAGATGATACAGGTAAACTAATTGGAAGAATTGCAGCATTTACTAATTTAAAATATATTAATAAAGGAACAACATTTGCAACGGGTGGTGTTGGTTATTTTGATTGCATTGATGATCAAGCTGCAGCCAATTTATTATTAGATAAAGCAAAAAAATATTTGCAAGAGCAGGGAATGGATGCAATGGATGGTCCTATCAATTTCGGCGATCGCGATAAAAACTGGGGATTGATGGTGGAAGGTTTTGATAAAGAACCGGTGTATGGCATGAGTTTTAATCCCGATTATTATCAAAAATTGTTTGAAACTTATGGTTTTAAAAATTACTACAATCAGTATTTCTATGCAATGAATGTAGATGATGAATTGCCTGCACGCTTTCCTGAACGACATGCAAAGTTTAAATCAAAACCCGATTATCAGGCAAGACATTGCGAAATAAAAAATTTAGAAAAATATGCTAATGATTTTGCAACAGTATACAATGCCGCATGGGCACAACATGGAGAGAATAAAGAAATAACCAAAGAACAAGTAATGAAATTATTCAACACCATGAAACCCATCATGGATGAAAGAATGATCTGGTTTGCTTATTATAAAGAAGAACCCATTGCTATGTTTATTAATATTCCTGATGTAAATCAATACTTCAAATATTTTAATGGGAAAATGGGTTTATTACAAAAACTGCATTTGTTATGGATGAAAAAAACAGGACAATGTAAAAAGCTTACCGGGCTTGCATTTGGCGTAGTTCCTAAATATCAGGCATTGGGCATTGATAGTTTTATGATCTATGAATGTGCTTTATTAATTCAGGGAAAAGGCTGGTACGAAAGTTATGAAATGGGCTGGGCTGGAGATTGGAATCCAAAGATGATTAATATTTATAAAAGTCTGGGTGGCACACAAAGCAGAAGAATGGTAACGTACAGATATATCTTCGATGAAAATAAATATCCGTTTGAAAGACATCCGGAAATGGAGTATAAGTAGAGTTAACTGTTTCAGGTTGCTAGTTACAGGTTATCTTCATTGACTTTTTCCCAGCAACCCGCAACCTATCACGCTTTCATCATCTTCAACTTATTTCCATCCCATTCAGGAAATAATTTTTTATCATCATTCAATTTTAAATGCGCATCAGCCACTGCACTGAATACGGTTCTGAAATCTGTACTCACCGGCAGATCTCTTCCATCTTCTAAATTTTCTTTGCTCATTGTTTTCATGTTGTGATATACTTTACCACCCTGCACATTATTACCCAACACAAATAAACAACTTGCACGTCCGTGATCTGTTCCGCCTGTTCCGTTTTGATGAACGGTTCTTCCAAATTCAGTCATCGTCATTACTGTTACCTCATCCTGATAGGCATCCATATCTTTCCAAAATGCCGCAATGCTATCACTAAAATCTTTTAAGTTTCTTGCCAATATTCCATTCGTTGTTCCCTGATTAAAATGTGTATCCCATCCACCGCTTTCTGCAAATGCTACTTCTAATCCAACATCCATTTTAATCAACATCGCAATTTGTTTCAATGAATTGGCCAAAGGCGAATTTGGATACACCACACCATTCGCCGGTTGATAATTTTTGATGTTGTTTACATTCAACATCTTCATCGCATCAAAACTTTCTTTGCCTGTTTTATTTAATAATTCGGATGATGTTTGATCGTATAATTCTTCAAACGATTTCGCTGCAAGGTTTGCTCCCATTGGGTTTCCACGCATTTGAATGGCAAAGTCCTGCAAATTATTAATAGCAATCGCTTCATTATCGCCGTATAAACTTCTTGGCAAAGCACTCGTAACACTTACAGCACGAAACGGTGTTCCATCATGTCTCAATAAACCCACTGCTCTGTTTAACCAACCACTTGCTGTTCCTTTATTAAAAGGTGTGCCGCTTTCCATATAATCTTGCGCATCAAAATGACTGCGTGTATTATTCGGACTTCCAACACCATGTACAATGGCCATTCTTCCTTCTTTAAATAATGGATTAAAAGATGCCAATCCGGGATGTAAAGAAAAATATCCATCCAGATCAATGGATGCACCTTCTGTTTGTGCCGGACTCATGTATAAAGTGGGTCGCATAAATTTTAAATTCGGATCTGCATACGGACTAACCGCCATCAACCCATCCATTGCACCGCGTTGAAAAATACATACCAACACTTTATTTTTTTTATAAGGCATTAATATTTTTTTGTTGTTGGCAGCATGTGCAACAAAACTTGGTACGCCACCAATGGTTGCTGCAAACATGGCCAATGCTCCGTTGCGCATAAATAGTCTTCTATCCATAATTTATTTTTTAAATATTTTTTATCAGCTTCTGATATTCTTCTCAACTATGTTGTGTCACTCACTTGTACGTTCTGTTCTTTATTCAAAAAAAACTTACAACTTGCTCTTTACTTTCTTTGAAACTCAGGCGATCCGATGATTACACCGGTTACCTGTGCCACAACAGTATTATTACCCGCTGTATAATTAATATTGAATGACTTATTGCCTTTATTCAATGCTGCTTTATCTGATCGTTGAATAGCTTTTGCATTCATCATATTATCATCTGTAGAATTATCTGCAGTTTGATTTTTAGAAGCTGCATCACTTATTTTTTGTTCAACATTATTATCATGGATCAATTGTTGCAAACGTTTAATGTTTTGTTCATTATTTCTTTGAGGCAATAATAAATTGCTATAAATAGTTAATGCGGCGTCTGCACTTTCGGGTTCATGATTATTATTTAATGCCGTTAAATTCAAATGAATACCCGGAATTTTTTCTGTTGCAAATGCTAAACCAAAATTCATTCTGTTTAATAAAGAACCGGTATTAATCCAATAAGAAGCTTTATCGGGAAAGCCTGTTGGTGCTTGATAATAATAAAATTTTTGTCCCATTTTAGTACACCAATTAAATATTTGAAATGGCATCTGCACATCGGCATTGGTGGCACGGATTGCACTGATAGCAAATTCAAAAGGTGATTTTACTTTTTCGCGTAATGCATCAGCTTTCCAAAATTCATCGCTGTTCACCATCGCAATCATTACTGATTTTATATTTCCTTTAGATTGTAAGAACACATTGGCTAATCTGTTCACCAATTCATCGGAAGGATTATCGCTCACAAAACGAACTGCTAACTTTTTACAAATAAATTTTGCAGTAGAAGGATGTGTTGCCAAGATATCCAATACTTTCAAGCCCTCAGCATATCCACCTTCCGCCGAAAAATTCTTTCCTAAAATTATTTTAGCATTTTCATCATGTTTATCTGCACGATATACAAAATCTCCTTCCCGCACAAAACCATTTTTTTCTAATTTTTCCCATTGTGCCGGATCCATATATCTTTTCAATGCATTATCATTATTTAATGGAATTACACTCCAACCTGTTAATGCTCTTGCTACTTCGGTTACATCTTTTTGAGTATAACCACCATCCACACCTAATGTGTGCAACTCCATAATTTCACGAGCATAGTTTTCATTCAATCCCTGATTTTTTCTTGCCTGCAAAGCTTGTTTAACAAGCGGAGCAGTTTTATCATCATTCATCATGTCTTCCATTTTCTGCTCTGCCATTCTTCCTGCAATACTATTTTTTTTTTTTATCGATAAAGCATTATCTGTGCTTACACTACTTGCATTATCCAAATACTCTAACATGGCAGGATGTTTGGCAGTAGCTTCTAATAATTTTTCAAAATTGCCCAACACATTCGGACGAATTGCATCTCTTTCATAGGTTAGAATATATTGCGCACATTGATTTTTAGTAAGTGATACATTAAAATGATTGAACCAAAAATCTGTCATCACCTCATGCAGTTGATTATTACCATATGCTGCACGAATAATTTTTTGATTGATGATTTGTCTGTCTAATTCCTGAAATGGCTTGTATCCATTGGCATCCATGAATTGCTTTATCTGTGCACGATATTGCTGTTTATCAGGATTGGCAACAATTGCTGCCAAAGTATCTTTCGGAATAATATTTTTTTTAGCTGCAATTCTTAATAATTCAGCCGGACGTAAAAAGATATTTACAATTTTTTCATTGTCCATCGTTAATGCATCATAACCTGCCAATCTTTTATTTACTTCATCATCACTCAAATTACCATCCAATTGTTGCTGAAACCATTTCTCTAAACCCATGTTCACCACTTCATTAATTTGATTGGGCGTTGCACCAAAAGTAAAACGACTCAATAAATGAGCGGCTGCTTGTTTCTCTGTTAAGCCGGCTTTTTTAAAAGGAAATCGAATAAGTTCATTGCCGGAATGTTTGATCTGAACAAATGCAGATAAAATAAATAAAACTGTGCCGGCAGAACAACACATGAACATTCTTTTCAATTTCATGACAGGAGGTTTTGTTATAAGATACACAATTGCAATAAGGGTTTAATCAAGATAATTATTTAATTGTGAAAAACTATGCCGAATCTAATATTTGCAGATAGCCTGTTCTCATTATCTTGCAACTGTCATGGATAAATTCATTGTTTCTGCCAGAAAATATCGTCCGCAAACTTTTGATACGGTTGTGGGTCAGGCACATATTACAACTACCTTAAAAAATGCGATCAAAAATAATCAACTCGCACATGCATTTTTATTTTGCGGTCCGCGTGGTGTAGGTAAAACAACTTGTGCCAGAATTTTAGCAAAAACAATCAACTGCGAAAATTTACAAGCCGATGGTGAAGCCTGTAATAAATGTAATAGCTGCAAAAGTTTTAATGATGGCGCTTCATTAAATATTCATGAATTGGATGCGGCGAGTAATAATAGTGTAGACGATATCAGAACATTGGTTGAACAAGTTCGCTTTGCACCGCAAGCCGGCAAATACAAAGTATACATTGTTGATGAAGTTCACATGTTAAGTGCCAGTGCATTCAATGCATTTTTAAAAACTTTGGAAGAACCGCCACCTTACGCCATCTTTATTCTAGCAACAACAGAAAAACATAAAATTCTTCCCACCATTTTATCACGCTGTCAGATTTTTGATTTTAAACGTATCACTACCAACGATACGGTTGAGCATTTACAAGAGATCGTGGACAAAGAAGAAATAAAAGCTGATAAAGCTTCTCTGCAAGTCATCGCACAAAAAAGCGAAGGTTGTATGCGTGATGCATTAAGCATCTTAGATAAAATTGTAAGCTTTACCAATGGCGAAGTAACGTATCAAAACACCATTGATAATTTAAACATATTAGATGAAGATTATTATTTTAAATTGATAGAATCCTTGCTGCAACAGGATTTAGCATCAGCCATGTTATTGTATGATGAGATCAATCGAAAAGGTTTTGAAGGCGATCTGGTATTGAATGGTTTTGCAGAATTTATCAGAAACATATTGGTTTGCAAAGATGCCAAAGCAGCAAGTTTATTAGACGTAATGGAAGGAATGCAGGAAAAATATAACGCTACCGCTAAAAAAGTACACACTGCTTATTTAGTAAGTGCATTGAATATTTTGAATGAAGCTGAGATCAATTTTAAAATGGCACGCAATAAAAGATTGCATGTTGAATTAACATTAATCAAATTGAATTTTCTGCAACAAGCCATTGAGTTATCTGTTAGCGACGGAGCAGTAGTTAAAAAAAAACGAATTGACGGACCGATTGCTTATAAAATAAAAAATATTCAACCGCTGCAAGTGAAGCAGGCAGAGGGCTTGCCAAAAGTAGCGAAGTTGTTGATTGAAGAAGATCAATCAATAGTTAATAGACAGCAGTCAACAGTTCAAAAACCGGTAACAATAAATAAGCAACCTGAAACTATTGGCAATACAGGCACGAAAAAAAATCTATTAGATATTCTTCGAGAAAAAGCGGGTAACAAATACAGTGTTATTCCGGTAGAAGATGCAGAAACCTTATCCATCGAAAAATTACAACAATGCTGGAATGAGTACACCACACAATTAGAGCAACAACAAAAACATTCTTCAGCTGCTACTTTTAAAATTGCCAAACTGAATATTGAAGATGATATTAAATTTACCGCAACCGTATTTGCAATTACTGCACAAAAATTTATTGAGCAGGAAAAAATGATGCTGACAGATTTCATTCAGCAAGAATTTAAAAACAGAAGTATTACTTTTTCTGTATTGGTAGAGCAAGGAGAAAAAGAAGAAGTGCCTCAGCACATGACACTCAATGCCCGTCAGCGTTTTGAAAGAATTGCAGAACAATATCCGCTTATCAAAGAATTAAAAGATAAATTAAAATTGGAGATCGATTATTAAATAAATCACCCGGCTTTTTTTGAATTTTTATACTCATTCTTCAAGAGCCATTGCAACACTTTATCACGCTGATCTCCCTGAATAATTATTTCATGGTCTTTTGCACTTCCACCTGTACCGCAAAAATTTTTTAATTGTTTGCCAAGTTGTTGCAGGTCATCATCCGTACCAATAAATCCTTCAATTAAAGTAACTGCTTTACCGGCACGATGTTTAGTGTCTAATCGAATTCTTAATTTTTGTTGTGCAGGTAATAAAGTTTGCTGAAGCTCATTATCTTCTTCAAAACGAAAATTAGGATTGGTGCTAAAAACAAATCCTCGATTGTCTGCTTTATTTTTTTTACTCATGAATAAACAAACTAGATTGATCCAAACTTAATTATTGAGCAGTATTAATTCGTAATGTGCTGATGAAATGTTTTCCTTCTTTTTCATTCAACCATACGGTTACATTGTACGATTTATTTTTACCAACCATCTTACCGGCCATATACATTGCAGAACCGGCTTCACGTTGGGATAAAATTTCCATTCCTTTAATACCGTTTTCTTCAAAAAAGGTTTTCAAAGCAATACTAGCCTGATTTTTACCCATATTTTTAATTTCTTCTTTTCCGGGTAATACCAAATCAATCAAACTATTAAAATGATTCGAAACTTGTTCTGAATTAGCCGTTTTAAATGCCCTGATCAATTCATCCACATCGCTTTGTACAACAAAGGAAAACAGCAGTACACTCATTCCCAAAATCAAGAAAATCTTTTTCATAATTCACTATTAATATAAACATGGCTAAAAACATGCCAGAAAGCTATTTGGTTATTTGTTAAAATTAATGTGTTCTGCCGAATTATCAAATGATGTAGTTTTACCGTATGAGCAAAAAAGTTATTTTAATAGTGATGGATGGCTGGGGATTAGGCAAAATAAAATCCGCTGATGCCATCCAAAATGCAAATGTTCCATTTGTAACATCCTTGTATAAAAAATATCCAAACACCACATTGGTTACTTGCGGCGAAGCGGTTGGCTTACCTGACGAACAAATGGGCAACAGCGAAGTTGGTCATTTGAATTTAGGTGCAGGCAGAATTGTGTATCAGGAATTGCAACGGATTAACGTAGCTATAAAAAATGGCGAGTTAGCAACAAATAAAGAAATGTTATCATCTATCAAATATGCAAAAGATAATAATAAGCCTTTGCATTTATTAGGATTAGTGAGCGATGGTGGTGTGCATTCGCATATTGATCATGTAAAAGCTATTGTATCAATTTGTAAAGAACATAATTTGACTGAACTATTTGTTCATGCATTTACAGACGGAAGAGATTGTGATCCTAAAAGCGGATTGGGTTTTATTAAAGAATTACAAGATCATTTAGATAAAACTGTTGGAAGCATTGCAACCATTACCGGAAGATATTATGCAATGGATAGAGATAAACGCTGGGAACGTGTGAAATTAGCATACGATGCAATCATAAATGGTGTTGGTGAACAAAGTAATGATCTATTAACATCGATTGAAACATCTTATACAAATGGTATTACGGATGAATTTATTAAGCCTATCATCAATGCCAAATTACAAGGCAATGCACATAAAATAAAAGATGGTGATGCCGTAATTTGTTTCAACTTCAGAACAGATCGTTGCAGAGAAATAACACATGTATTAACGCAAGAAGATCATCCTGATCAAAATATGCACGCATTGAAATTGCATTACACCACAATGACGGATTATGATAAAACATTTAAAGATGTGCATGTCATTTTTGACAATGATAATTTAAATAATACATTGGGTGAAGTATTGGCCAATAATGGAAAAAAACAAATTCGTATTGCGGAAACAGAAAAATATCCGCATGTGACTTTCTTTTTCAGCGGTGGGAGAGAAAAAGAATTTGATGGCGAAACCCGCATCATGGCTGCATCTCCAAAAGTTGCCACTTATGATCTGCAACCTGAAATGAGTGCGAATGAATTGGCTGACAAATTGGTTCCTGAAATTGAAAAGGAATACGCAGATTTTATTTGCTTGAATTTTGCCAATGCAGATATGGTAGGACATACAGGCGTTTTCAGCGCTGTAGTAAAAGCAGTTGAAACTGTTGACAAATGTGTGGAACGCATTGTTACTGCTGCATTACAACATGGTTATACTATTTTCTTAACAGCAGATCATGGCAATGCAGATTACATGATTAATGAAGACGGCACGCCGAATACACAACATTCAATGAACTTAGTGCCATTGTTTGTGATTGATAAAGATTGGCATGGAACTTTGAAATCAGGAAAATTAGGAGACATTGCTCCATCCATTTTAACCATGATGGGATTACCTATTCCAAAAGAAATGACGGGTAATGTTTTAATCAGTAATTAAAATGAATAAAGCTGAAATCATAACATTCATGCAAAAAAATCATTCAGATTTTATTGCATTGATTGCTTCCTTAGATGAAAATGATTTTTGCAAACAGGTAGCAGACAAATGGACACCGGCTCAACAAGCCAAGCATATTTATAAATCTGTTCATCCTGTCAATCTTGCTTTATCATTACCATTATTTGTTCCGGCATTATTATTTGGAAAAGCCAATCGTTCTTCCAAAACTTATCAGGCATTGGTAGAAAAATATCATGCCAAATTAGCGACAGGATATAAGGCTGGAAAGGCTTTCACGCCGAAAGAAGTTTTGTTTGATGAACAAAAAGAAATAGCAAAACAATTACAACAATTAATCGATGCCTTGTGTAAAAAAATTAATCGATTGAGTGAAGAAGAATTAGATCAATACATTTTACCTCATCCATTATTAGGTAAATTAACTTATCGGGAGATGTTGTACTTTATAGCTTATCACGTGCAACATCATCAATTCAATGTTGAAAAAATACTTAGCTCATAAATCGTCATTATGAAAATCATAAAAAAAATACTTTGGGTATTATTAGCAGCATTCATCATCATTCAATTCTTTCATCCCACAAAAAATCAATCGATAGAAGTATTGCCAACTGATATTTCCAGAAACTACCAAGTACCTGCTGATGTACAAACCATTTTGGCTAAAGCTTGTAATGATTGCCATAGCAACAATACCCATTATCCCTGGTATAATAATTTTCAACCGGTTGCCTGGTGGTTAAACAATCATGTGCTGGATGGCAAGCGCCACCTGAATTTCAGCGAATTCACCACCATGCGTGTTGCCAAACAATATAAAAGAATGAACGATTGTATTGAAACGATCAAGAAGAATGAAATGCCATTGGAATCTTACACCTGGATACATAAAGATGCCATATTGAATGATTCGGAAAAGCAAACATTATACGCCTGGTGCAATACGGTAAGAGATTCCATTAAAGCAAAATATCCGGCAGATAGTTTAGTGATGCCGAAGAAAAAATAGTTTTTTTATTACACGAATTCAAACTAATTACACGAATTCGTTTTATGTTTATAATTTTACCATTCGTGTAATTCGATAAAATTCGTGTAATCATCATGCAAATTAAATCAGCCAAGTATATTATTTCATCGCCATCATTTGATAAATGTCCTAAACCCGATAAGCCGGAATATGCATTTATCGGGAGAAGCAATGTGGGCAAATCATCACTTATTAATATGTTGGTGAAACAAAAGAATCTGGCAAAAATTTCTGCAACGCCTGGTAAAACACAACTCATCAATCATTTTGAAATAGAAAGTTCGGCAGCAGAAAAATCACCCAAGGAAAGATGGTACTTAGTAGATCTTCCCGGATATGGTTATGCAAAAAGATCGCAAAGCGACAGGAGAAGATGGGAACAAATGATTGATGGTTATTTGCGTAAACGCGAAAACCTAATTAAAGTATTTGTATTGATTGATGCAAGACATGAGCCGCAAAAAAATGATTTAGAATTCGTAAATCAATTAGATAAATGGCAAGTGCCATTTGTATTGGTGTTCACAAAATCGGATAAAGAAAAACCTGCTGTGGTGGAAAGAAATGTAAAAGCATTTTTAGATACACTTAGAGAGACTTGGCAATTTCTGCCACAAACATTTGTTTCCAGTGCAGAAAAAATTATAGGTCGAGAAGAAATACTAAATCATATACAGCAATGTAATAATGGAATAAATAGTCAATTCAAATAATTATTTATTGCAGGAGTATTATCACTATTGCTAATTCACTACTTTATCTGCGCAACAACTGCTGGCAAAGGCTTCCGGTTTGGCTTTAAACGCAAAGCCCATACCTAAAATATAACCCATTGCTTCTTTTAAAGCATCATTACTTTTAAAATGAGGATTGGTATTAATATCGGCATGTACTTCCATCTCTACATGATATTTGATAAACAAGTTGCACAACTCGTAAGCAATTTCAATACTCTTGGCAACTTCAACCAACATTCTTTCTTTAATGTGATACTTGGTTTTTGTTTTTTCGTTGTGGATATACATGAAGCCACCATTGTGCTCCCGTAAAAAAACAATGACTGTTGCAAACTCTGTGTCTTCTCCCTTTACCTGACTATCGGTACCAATACACACTTTTAATTTAGTGCCATGTTCGGTTTCGCGTTTAATGGCTTCTTCAACTGCATCTTTAATAGGAAGATTAATGTTTTCGCCGTTAAATTTTCTCCAACGCATAGTATAAGGTTTTCTGAATGTACGCAGTAAACACTATACAATATACAAAAACTGGTTACGATATTATTAACAAGCGTGCATAACAATGAAATAATTCAATATTGTCCGGTACTCAACATCACTAATGTACAGGCTTCCAAAGGCCTGATACCATTGGCTTTAGCTATATCAAACAATTCTTCATTCTCTGCACCCGGATTAAAAATAATGCGTTTTGGATGTAACGATAGAATATAATCGTAATAAGCTTTTTGGTTTTGTGCGCTTAAATACAAAGTAATTGTATCAACATTTTCAATAGCAGGTTGTTCAGTAATAATATTGATAGTACCTATCGTTGTAGCTTTTCTTCCGATGGCAATTACAGGATATCGTTTCGCTGCTAATTTTTGAACAGCCAAGTAACTTGTTCGTTCAGGATTATCTGATGCACCTAATACTACTGTTTTCTTTTGTTCATTCATTTTATAAAATTATGAATTAAATAAAATACTACCTGCTTATTCAATCGTTTACTAACTTTCGATTATGAAAAAAAATTCCTGTCTTATAATACTCCTTTTTGCATGTATGATTGCTCATACACAAATCAAACCTTTCAAGTTTGCTTTTATCAGCGATACACATATTGGTTCTCCGAATGGTGGCGCAGAAGAGGATCTGCGCAGAACAGTGGCAGATATTAATCAAATGAAAGATATTGCTTTTGTGGTGATCACCGGCGATATTACTGAGCTGGGCATGAACGAAGAAATTAAATTGGCTAAAAAAATATTAGATAGTCTGCACATCAAATATTATATCATTCCCGGCAATCATGATACCGGCTGGAGTGAAAGTGGTGCAGTAACTTTTGGCGAAGTATTTGGTAATGATAAATTTTTATTCAACTATAATGGCATTGTTTTCATGGGATGTGCATCAGGACCATATTTGAGAATGAGTGACGGACATATTCCTCGTGATGCCATCAATTGGATGAAAGATGAGTTAAAAAAAATTAATCCTGATCAACCCATTATTTTTTTGAACCATTATCCTATTGACAACAGTTTAGATAATTGGTACGAAGCCATTGATGCATTAAAATCCCGCAATACCATTGCAATTCTTTGCGGACATGGTCATTCCAACCATGCCTATAGTTTTGAAGATATCCCTGCAACAATGGGTCGTTCCAATCTTCGTGCAAAAGAAAATATTGGTGGCTATAATATTGTTGAAGTGACGAGCGATTCTATTATTTTTTCTGAAAGAAAACCCGGATTAAAAACTTTATCAGCCTGGAGAAAAATAAAAATTGAAAATCATCACTATCAAACAATTAATAAAAAATATGAGCGACCATCTTATGCAGTGAATGACACATTCTCTGTTGCAAAAACAAAATGGTCGTTCAGCAGCGATGCTAATATTATCTCCACTCCTGCTGCCAATGAGCATTCAGTTATTTTCGGAAACAGCAAAGGCATTATTCAGGCAGTAGATATTACAACCGGGAAAAAACAATGGAGTTATACAACCGGCGCAGCCATTTATTCTTCTCCTGCCATTCAAAAAGAGAAACTGATTGTTGGTTCTGGCGATGGTAATGTTTATTGTTTAGATGCTGTATCAGGAAAATTGATTTGGCAATTCGCTGCAAATGCAGCAGTACTGGGCTCTCCATTGATTGAAACCAATATGGTATATATTGGAACAGGCGATCATCATTTTTATGCTTTGAATGTAAATGATGGAAAAATGATTTGGATTTTTGACGGATTGAATGGCCCAGTCATGAGTACTCCTGTAATTGATCATGAGAAAATTATTTTCGGTGCATGGGACACTTATTTATATGCGTTAAATAAAGTAACCGGGCAATTGATATGGAAATGGAACAATGGTTCACCCATCAGAAATTATTCACCTGCATCCTGCATTCCGGTTATTAAAGACAGTGTTGTTTTTGTGGTAGCGCCTGACCGTTATATCACTGCCCTCAATATCTATAATGGCAATACTTTATGGAGAAGTAATGAAGCAACTGTTCGAGAATCCATCGGTATCTCAGAAGATCGAAATTGGATTTATGGCAAAACGATGAATGATACCATTGTTGCTTTTTTGGCATCAGCCAATAAACAAAAAGCAGCATGGAAAATGAATGCAGGCTTTGGTTACGAACATGTACCAAGCATGTTGATTGAGAAGAGTGGCGTTGTTTTTTTCGGCACCAAAAACGGAAAAGTATATGCCATCGATCCAAAAAAACAGTCCATTATTTGGATACACAAAGTTGATAATTCTATGATCAACACAGTTAAAGTAATTGATCAACATCATATCATCGCATCAACAATGGATGGTAAAGTTGAAATGATAGAAACAAAATAAAAAAATTGTGAATGATGTAACGAATACAAAAGATAATATCTAACTTTCGTTTCTTATCTTTTCACTATTATTCAAATAATACATTTTATGGCAAAGTCAAAGAAAAAAACTGCTCCCAAAAAAGCAGTAAAGAAGGCAGCGAAAAAACCTGTAAAGAAAGCTGCAAAAAAAGCTCCCGCTAAAAAATCTACAAAAAAAATTGCTAAGAAAAAAGCAGCTCCTAAAAAAAAGGTAGTAAAAAAAGCAGCAAAGAAATTTGTTAAAAAAGCACCGGTAAAAAAACCTGCTGCAAAGAAAAAAGTAGTTGCAAAAAAAGTGGTAAAGAAAGCAGCTACTAAGAAAGTTGCTAAAAAAGCACCGGTAAAAAAAGCTACCCCTAAAAAAGTAGTTGCTCCTAAACCTGCTCCAGTAGCCACTCCTGTGGCAGAAGCTACACCTGCACCGGTTGCTGAAAGTACTACTACTATTGTAAATGGTAATTAAGCTGTTTAAAGGGGCTTTCGATTATTTTAAAAACATTCAACGCTTGCTTCGTTCATACAAAAGCAAGCGTTTTTTATTTTTTGTAACGTACATTTAATCATCAACAAAATTCTGCTTATGCGATCAATCATTTTATCATTGCTATGCATTATTACACTTTCCTTGCAAGCACAAACATCTTCTCGTATTACTGAAAAGACAAAAAATTTTAAACGATACGATGGTTATTTTACTTTTTGGTGGGATGCCAATAACGGAAAGATCTGGTTACAGGTTGATAAGTTTGATCAGGAATTTTTATATGTGAATTCTTTACCTGCCGGTCTGGGCTCTAATGATATTGGTTTGGATAGAGGTTTGATAGGCGGAACCAAAATTGTTTATTTTAATAAAGTTGGGAAAAAACTATTCTTGGTTCAACCAAATTATAATTATCGAGCAATTAGTAATGACGCTAATGAAAGAAAATCAGTAAAGGAATCTTTTGCACAATCAACCATTGCAAGTTTTGTAATTGATGAAGATGAAGGTGATAAAGTTTTAGTAGATGCCACAGCTTTCTTTTTGCGAGATGCATCGAATGTAGCAGATAGAATTCGTCAAATGCGTCAAGGCACTTATGTTTTGAACGAAAGTCGCTCTGCGATTTATTTGCCCAACACAAAAAATTTTCCATTGAACAGCGAGTTTGAAGCAAGCATCACTTTTACCGGTGGTAATGATGCGGGCAGATTTGTTACCACTGTAACACCCAGTGCTGAAGCCATTACTGTTCGCATGCATCATTCCTTTGTTCAATTGCCAGATAATAATTACAAACCTCGCCGTTATGATATTCGCAGTGGTTATTTCGGTATTTCGTATTTTGATTACAGCACACCATTTACCGAACAAATTCAGCAAATGTTTATTGCCCGTCATCGTTTACAAAAGAAATATCCTACGGCTGCATTGAGCGAACCTGTTAAACCCATTGTTTATTATTTAGATAATGGAACACCCGAACCTATTCGTTCTGCATTATTGGATGGTGCAGGTTGGTGGAATCAGGCATTTACTGCTGCAGGTTATAAAAATGCATTCATTGTAAAAGTTTTACCCGATAGTGCTGACCCAATGGATATTCGTTATAATATGATCAATTGGGTGCATCGTTCAACTCGTGGTTGGAGTTATGGTGCAAGTGTTGAAGATCCAAGAACGGGAGAAATTATTAAAGGACAGGTAACATTAGGCTCGCTGAGAGTTAGACAAGATTATTTAATTTTCACCGG
Source organism: uncultured Chitinophagaceae bacterium (assembly GCA_903881425.1). Classification (GTDB taxonomy): domain Bacteria; phylum Bacteroidota; class Bacteroidia; order Chitinophagales; family Chitinophagaceae; genus CAILAF01. The sequence continues at coordinate 20,838 of CAIRTF010000205.1, forward strand.
ACTGCTTGCTCCTTTTGAAACTGGCAAACCTGTTCCCGAAACCATGAAACAAGCAGCCATTCAGCGTTTGCGCCAATTAGCTGCACATGAAGTGGGACATACATTGGGATTACAACATAATTATGCATCGAGTTATAATGACAGAGCATCTGTAATGGATTATCCGCATCCGAATATTTTTGTTAATGCAAAAGGCGAGATTGATTTCTCCAAAATATATACAACAGAAATTGGTGAATGGGATAAACGTGCCATCATGTATGGTTATTCCGATTTTAATGGCACTGATGAAAATGCAGCTTTAAATAAATTACTCGAAGAGAATTCAAAGAGTGGATTATTATTTATTGCAGATGCGGATGCACGTGCTGCTAATGGTTTACATCCTTATGCACATTTGTGGGATAACGGAACAGATGCAAGCGATGAATTAAAAAATGTATTGGCTGTTCGCGAAAAAGCATTGGAACATTTTTCTGAAAATAATATCACACCCAATACACCACTCACCAAATTAGAAGATGTATTAGTACCCGTATATAATTATCATCGTTATCAATTAGAAGCTGTTTGTAAATTAATTGGTGGAATGAATTACAGTTACAGTGTTCGGGGTGATGTTAATCAAATTAAACCAACCATTCTTTCAAAACCCATACAGGATAAGGCTTTGCAGGCTGCCTTAAGTTGTTTAAACGCAGATGTATTGACATTGCCCGGTAGAATTGTACGACTTATTCCACCTCGTCCGCCATTGTATTATGGTGTTGGTGAATTATTCCAAAAAAGAATGGGAATGAATTTCGATGCATTGGCTGCTGCTGAAGCATTGACAAATTATGAATTAGAATTTTTATTCAATGCAGAAAGAGCCAATCGATTGGTACAATTTAAAGCAGAAGCCAACACGTTGGGTTGGGATGATGTATTAGATGCCATCATTAATAAAACATGGAAAACAAATTTGCAAACAGGATTAAAAAAAGAAGTGCAATTACAAACACAACAAATGGTATTGAGTTGGATATTAAGTTTAAGCATGAACGACAATGCAAACTTATTAGTCAAATCTATTTGTTATGATCGCTTGCAATCATTAAAAAATTATTGTGAAGCGCAAATAAAAATAAATCCATTATTGAAAGCACATTATGCATATGCCATCGAACGCATCAATAAACCAAAAGATATTGCCATTCCGCAATTCAAAGAAATTCCACCGGGTGCACCAATCGGTTGTGATTTTGATGAGTTGTAAAAGTGAATAGGGGATAATATTTTAAATAAAAAAGAGGCAGTTAATTAACTGTCTCTTTTTTTATTTACTATTAACTATTCATCTCACTAAATCATCATTCGCAAAGGCTCTTCCAGTAAGCTTTTCAGCGTTTGCAAAAATGCTGAGCCGGTTGCACCATCTACAACTCTATGATCGCAACTCAATGTTACTTTCATAATATTACCAACAACAATTTGTCCATTCTTTACCACAGGTTCTTGAGATATTCCACCTACTGCCAAAATACATGCATCAGGTGGATTAATGATGGCAGTAAATTGATCGATACCAAACATGCCTAAATTAGAAATGGTAAATGTGCTTCCTTCCCAATCGCTGGGTTGTAATTTTTTATCTTTTGCTTTTTGTGCGTAATCTTTTACTTGCAATGCAATCTGACTTAAACTTAATCCATCTGCAAATCTTACCACAGGAACTAATAATCCTTCATCTACTGCAACAGCAACACCAATATTAACATGATGATTGTAACGAATTTTATCTCCCAACCAACTACTATTTACTTTCGGATGTTGTTTCAATGCAACAGCAGCCGCTTTCAATACTAAATCGTTAAAACTTATTTTTACTTTACTTGTTTCATTGAGCTTAACACGTGCAGCAACAGCAGCATCCATATTAATACTCATAGTCAAATAAAAATGCGGCGCAGTAAATAAACTTTCGCTTAATCTGCGTGCAATAGTTTTACGCATTTGAGAAACAGGAACTTCATCAAATGAAACTACTCCAGTTGATTGATTGATTGGTTGATTGGTGGATAGAGTTGAAATAGTACTTGTAACTTGCGACTTATTACTTGCAACTTCAGGAGTATAATTTTCAACGTCTGTTTTAGTAATTCTTCCACCATCACCTGTCCCTTTCACATATTTAAGATCAACCCCCTTTTCTTGAGCTAACTTTCTAGCTAAGGGAGATGCAAAAATTCTTCCTTCATTGATAACAGTTGCAGGTTGCAGGTTGCTTATTGCTGGTGTTGAAATAATTTCTTGCTTTGCTTCTTCTGCTTTCGGACTTTCAGTTTTGCCAACTCCGGATTTCACTGCAGCAACAATAGCATTTACATCCAATCCTTGCTTACCAATAATGCATAACAAATCATTCACTTGAATCTTCTCTCCTGCTTTTGCCCCTTGATACAATAAAACACCATCTTTATAACTTTCTAATTCCATGGTAGCTTTATCGGTTTCAATATCTGCCAACACTTCGCCTTTTTTAACAGTATCACCTATATTTTTTTGCCATGATGCAATCACTCCCTCCGTCATCGTATCACTTAATCTTGGCATCAACACCACTTCTTCCATTGTTGATGGATCGATTGTTTTTGCTGCTGAATTTGTATTAATTGATGGTGCAGTTACTTCTACTTTTCGTTCAGCTACTTTTGGTTCAGGTGCAGCACCATTATGTTGTGCAAGAATGGAACTAATATCTTCTCCTGCTTTTCCAACTACTGCTAATAAATCATTTACTTGTAATTTACCACCTTTCGCAGTTCCTATATGTAACAACACACCATTTTGATAACTCTCCAATTCCATGGTGGCTTTATCGGTCTCTATTTCTGCGAGTAAATCACCTTTCTTTATTGCATCACCCACATTTTTATGCCATGCAGCTATTACGCCTTCAGTCATGGTATCACTTAAACGGGGCATTAAGATTACTTCAGCCATAAGTAAATTGCTCTTTAAAATTGAGCCGTGAAATTAAGGCAAAAAAATAGAACAGACATTGAAGTTCTGTAAAAAGAAAAAAAGCAGCCGATTATTGCCCTTGTGCCAATGAATAGGCTTTCTTGTCGCCTAACATCAATAATAATTCTGAGGAACAGATCTTAAAGTTACCGCTCAGGCTAACATACAATCCCAGAACATCTTGTTGATTCAATGGAAAATCATCAATACTTTCAAAACGAACATTGTATTGATTTACCAAATTAGTATAAACAGAGCCGGTTGGCCAAACCTGTGTTCCACGGTTACTGATATTAATTAATTTAAATTTTACGCCGGCATGACGCAAACATTTGGTGGCAATAGCAACCGGTTGTTCATTGCTTTCAATAAAGAAGTCTACACCTACAATTTTTTCCTTTTGCGTTTCTTCACTTTCCATCATTGCATTTTTTTCTAACTTAAACATAGTTGGTGTAGTAGGCATATCGGGCAATGATGGTTTCGCACCTAAACGAGGCTGTTTGCCAAAATTTGCAATGATAGCATCTGAGTATTGTATAGTATTTAATGATGGTATGGATTTATCTCCGAAATCGCCTGTATGCTTTCCTTCTTCTAAAGTAAACAACAATGCATTTTCGATCATGGCAGCACTTTTCATTAATCCTACATGACGAAGCATCGCAATACCGCTTAATAATAAAGCAGTTGGATTGGCGATATTTTTTCCGGCAATATCCGGTGCTGTTCCATGTACCGCTTCAAAAATGCAAATATGGTCTCCAATATTTGCAGATGGCGCAAATCCAAGCCCACCAACCAATCCGGCGCAAAGATCAGAAACAATATCTCCTTGCAAATTGGTTAATACTACAACATCAAATAAATCCGGACGCGTAACTAATTTCATGCACAAATCATCCACTATTACATCATCTGCCTTTAATTCCGGGTATTCTTTTGCTACTTCATAAAACACTTCCAAAAATAATCCATCTGTTAATTTCATGATGTTGGACTTGTGTCCGCAGGTAATTCTCTTTGTTCCTTTTTTCTTCGCCATTTCAAAAGCATACCGAATTACTTGTTCACTTCCGGGACGTGTAATAAAACGACGGCTCAAGGAAACATCATGCGTTAACATATGTTCAATACCGCCATAAGTATCTTCAATATTTTCACGAACAATGGTAATATCAATAGGAATACCGGCTTTACTAAAAACGGTATCTACACCATGCAATGTTTGGAATACTCGGTTATTGGCATAAGTATTCCATGTTTTGCGAGCTGTAACATTTACACTCTTCACGCCTTTGCCTTTGGGTGTTTCCATCGGACCTTTAAATAAAATACCTAAAGATTCGATGGCCTCTTGTGCTTCAGGTGTCATACCATTGCTGAAACCCTTATCAAATACCCATTTGCCCATATCCACAAACTGATATTCTAAAGGAACTTTAGCCGCAGTAAAAATTTTTAATACAGCATCCATTATTTCCGGACCAATACCATCTCCTTTTGCAACAGCGATCTTCATATATAATAATTTAGTATAAATTAAAATCAGATGTTACAAAAGTAAGTGATGTGAGAAGAATGACCATGATGAAAATAAAGATTGAAATAAAAGCAATATTAAAGTTTCAACCACTAATTACAAGGTGTTGTATGCAGATTGTTTAATTACACAAAAGAATTATCTTTACTGAAACAGTTATTAGATGGTATCTAAAATTTCGGAGGGTGTAGAAATAAGCGTAGAAACATTTTATCAATCTGATTACAGTAACCCTGTAAACAATGAATATATGTTTGCCTACCGGATTACCATTGAGAATCATAATTCATTTTCTGTAAAATTATTAAAGCGCCAATGGTTCATCTTCGATAGTAATGGAGAACACAGAGAAGTAGATGGTGAAGGTGTGGTGGGAGTTCAACCAATCATTAAACCCAATGAACAGTTTCAATATGTGAGTGGTTGTAATTTAAGAACTGAAATGGGGAAAATGCAAGGATATTACACCATGGAAAATCAACACCGCAAAGAAACATTTACTGTAAAAATTCCTCCGTTTGAATTGATCGTTCCTTCAAAGATGAATTGATGAAATTTTTTCTCTCCATATTTTTTATTTGCATTTGCCTATTTACAAAAATCAAGAAGCAATAAAAAAACACGGTAAAAAAGCAAAAAACGGCGCAATTCTCATTACTACTAAAAAGCATAAAAGCTAATCAGGGTTTGTATTTTGCTTCATCAAAAATTTGTTTGGCCGGTGTTTTCATTAATTCATCCAATGTTTTCTGCTCATTTTTATTCATCCATTTTTTTACAATTTGCCAACCGGTAAATTGCCCGATATTTCCAGGAGATATTTCTCCAAACTCAGGTGTGCTGGGGCCATCATTTACATAAGAACCAATTAAATTAGGTTCTGTTTCGTACAATAAATTATTCTCAATAAAAAAAGTCCATATTTTTTTTTCATTACTAAAACAGAAATCTAACTGTTGTTGAGTATAACCTGTTTTTAAACTATCGGCTGTTGTTGCTAATAATGCATCCAATACATACAAACGTTTGCCTGCTTCAATCATTTGCTCCATCAATGGTTTGCCCGTTGTTTTTAACGGATACATATCATCTAAAATATTCCGCATGGAATTGACAACAATATATGGCGTTTCAAATCTTCTTGATTTATAAGCGGGATACACATTACTCACATATTCAGATTGATACACCGAAAAGCTTTTACCAAGATAAGATTGTAATCCAATGGCAAAACTATGCTGCGTTAATCCGTTGGCTGTTCCTTCAATGGGACCAACAAATGTAGTGATGCGATCAGGTAATATATAATGAGGAAAATAATATTTTACAAATCGGCAAGCCTGCTCCATTTGTTTTTTTATTTCATCAACATTTTGAATTTTCAACTGCGCTGTATCATACACAAAATGATAATCTCTGATAAAAGACTTTACATATTTCAAAACCGTATCGGGCTTCGGTTCCAGCACCAATATATTGTATAAATAATTTTTCAGGAAGTCAGGATATTTCGATTGAAGTGTATCCAATGCAGCAGATAAATGATTAGTATCAATTGCAAAAAAATCTTTTTCAAATCTCTCCACTTTTAAACTCACTGTAATGCCCGAAACATCAGGAATATTTTTTTTGCTGCTACAGGCAACCACAAAAAACATCGATGCAATACAGGCTATTCTTTTCATAACACGAATTAAAGCGAATTCAATGAATTAGCGTAAACGATTTTGTTAATAATTGTTGCTAAAATTACAATTCGTAAAATTCAGTACAAATCGTGAAATTTGTGTTATGAAGATTTTTCTGGCACAACAAAATTATCATGTAGGAAATTTTGAAAGCAATACCCATAAAATTATTGCAGCTATTGAAGAAGCCAAAGCAAAAGGCGGCGATTTGATTTTATTCAGTGAAATGAGTGTTTGCGGTTATCCTGCAAGAGATTTTGTTGAGTTCAATGATTTTATTGATCATTGTTATCAATGCATTGATATTATTAAACAACATGCAGATACCATTGGTGTGCTGATTGGTTCGCCTGCCAGAAATAAAAATTTAAAAGGCAAAAATCTTTTCAATGCTGCTTTCTTTTTATACGAAAAAGAAATTAAAGCAGAGATTCATAAAACCTGTTTACCTACTTATGATGTGTTTGATGAATACAGGTATTTTGAACCGGCTTATGATTGGAAGGTTATCCCATTCAAAGGAAAAAAATTAGCCGTTACTATCTGTGAAGACATCTGGAATTTGGGCGACAATCCATTATACAGAATTTGTCCGATGGATGAATTAATGAAACAATCACCCGATGTGATGTTGAACTTAAGTGCATCACCATTTGATTATACACATGATGAAGACAGAAAAGCGGTGATCAAATCGAATGTTACAAAATATCATTTACCACTATTTTATTGTAATGCGGTGGGCAGTCAGACAGAGATTGTGTTTGATGGTGCATCATTGATATTTGATAAACATGCTAATCTCTGCAAAGCATTACCCATGTTTGAAGAAGCGATGGAATATGTGCTATTAAATGATGATGGAACCATTGATGCTTCAATTGTTGAACCTGCATCAAGAGTGCCTGATAAAGAATTAACACCGATTGGTTTAGAAGAAAATTTAAATATCGATCAGATCTATGATGCATTGATACTCGGCATCAAAGATTATTTTTCAAAAATGAATTTTACCAAAGCCATCATTGGTTCTTCTGGTGGCATTGACAGTGCAGTTACTTTGGCATTGGCATGTGAAGCATTGGGAAAAGAAAATGTCAGAGCCGTATTGATGCCATCACCTTACTCAACAGATCATTCTGTTGATGATGCGGTTGAACTAAGTAAGAATATAGATAACCCTTACGATATTGTTCGAATTAATGATGTGTATGAAAGTTTTCTATCCACATTAAAACCAATATTCAACAATTTACCCTTTGGCTTAGCCGAAGAAAATTTACAAAGCAGAACACGTGGTAATATTTTAATGAGTATAGCCAATAAGTTCGGTTATATTTTATTGAATACTTCCAATAAAAGCGAATTGGCAACAGGCTATGGAACGTTATATGGAGACATGGCCGGCGGTTTAGGCGTGTTAGGCGATTGTTATAAGTTGCAAGTATATGCTTTGGCAAAATATATCAATAGAGATAAAGAGATCATACCCGTTAATATCATAGAAAAGGCGCCCAGTGCGGAATTGAGACCCAATCAAAAAGATAGTGACAGTTTACCTGATTATAGTATTCTGGACAAAATATTGTATCAATACATTGAAAGAAGAATGGGACCTGATGAAATAAAAGCACAAGGTTTTGATGCAGCATTAGTTGACAGAATATTAAAAATGGTGAACAACAATGAATACAAACGCAATCAGTTCTGTCCTATTATACGAATCTCTCCCAAAGCCTTCGGCGTAGGAAGAAGAGTGCCAATTGTTGGAAAGTATTTGAGTTGATGACTTAATAAAAGAAATCCCTTACAATTGTAAGGGGTTTCTTTTATTCATGCACCACCATCAAGGGTATATTACTGTGAAATGCCAAATGTTTCGTATGACTTTTTTTGAACATTGTTTCAAACAATCCATGTTTTTTTGGAATGATGATCACAAGATCAATCTGTTGTTCAAAAACAAAATCATTAATGGCATCTGCAAAATCTTGATTGTGTATGAAATGATATTTCGGTTCAAAGCCGGTAAATAATTTATCCATTTCTATACTTTCAAAAGTATTGTTGTTAGTATAGTTTCCGCTTTTTTCTACATGTAGAATATTTAATTCTGCTCCGGTAGAACGCAATATCTTTTTAATAGGTTCTACAGGAATAGAAGTACTCACTTTTTCAAAATCTGTGACTAATGCAATTTTATCAACAGAAGTATAATTGGCTTTTGCCGGAACAATAATCACAGGCACTTTAATGCTGCGAGCTACTTTAATAGTGTTACTTCCAAAAACAGTTTCTTCCACAGCACCGCCACCGGTAATACCCATTACAATTAAATCAATGTCCATTCTGCCGCAAATTTCCTCAACACCCTGTTCCAACATATTGAATTCGCATAAGGTATCTATCACAATATCTTTATCACAAAAAGCCAAAAACTTAAATTTCAATAATTGTAAATTTTCTTCGTTTGCTTTTTTAACAGTTTCCAGATCAAAAACTTCCAATACCGGAACCATTGGATCGGGTCCAACAGAAACCGGTGCCTGATAAGTATTGTATAGAATGATTTTTTTTGCTTTTACCTGTTTAGCAAAATCAATAGCATACAATGAAGCATTCTTTGCAGTTTCAGAAAAATCGGTTGGAACTAATATCGTTTTCATGGCAAATCATTTTCTGTTCTAAAATTAGAATGATGATAAGCCATAAAACATGAGGGAAGTCAGAGAATGACATGATTGATGTTATGCAATATTCTCAATAATACCTGCAATGCCCTGCCCGCCGCCAACACAAGCAGAAACAATTCCGTATTTTTTATTCAATCTTTTCATATCATTTAAAAGCTGAACAGTCAATTTACACCCGGTGCAACCCAAGGGATGACCTAATGCAATAGCACCGCCATTAATATTCACAATGTCTTTATTCAATCCCAATTCACGAATCACTGCCAATGATTGAGAAGCGAAGGCTTCATTCAATTCAATCAAATCAATATCATTCAAACTCATACTCGCTTGCTTCAATACTTTTGGAATAGCAGCTACAGGACCAATACCCATAATACGTGGGTGCACACCTGCACTGGCACAATTCACTAATCTGCCAATAGGTTTAAGGTTCAATTCATTCACCATTCTTTCACTCATCACCACTACAAATGCAGCGCCATCACTCGTTTGAGAAGAATTGCCTGCAGTGACACTTCCACCCAAAGCAAAAGCAGGCTTTAATTTTGCCAATGCTTCAACTGTTGTATCGGCACGCACCCCTTCGTCCGTATCAACAATATAATTTTTTGTTGCTTTCTTTCCTTTTTCATTCACATACACTTGCTCCACATTGATTGGAAGAATACCGGATTTAAAATAACCATTATCAATAGCTTGTTTTGCTTTTGCATGAGAGTTATATGCAAACAAATCCTGATCTTCTCTGTTCACTTTAAATTCTTTGGCAACCGCTTCGGCAGTCAACCCCATACTTAAATAATAATCCGGTTCTTCTTTTGTAATAGAATATGCAGGAACAGTTTTCCATCCGGTGGTTGGAACCAAACTCATACTTTCTGTTCCACCGGCAATAATACAATCTGCCATACCTGTTCTGATCTTTGCAGTTGCCATAGCAATACTTTCCAATCCGCTTGCACAATATCTGTTAATGGTAATGCCTGCTGCATCCAATCCAACGGCACGTGCTGCAATAATTCGACCGAACTGTAATCCTTGCTCAGCTTCAGGTACAGCGTTTCCTACAATTACATCATCCACACGTTTGGCTTCTAATTGAGGTAAACTTGCCATCAATCCTTTGATTACTTCAACAGCTAAATCATCGGGACGAAAAAAACGTAATCCGCCTTTTTTACTTTTGGCAACTGCGGTTCTGTAACCCGCAACGATATATGCTTCCTGCATGACAAACAAATTTTGAATACCAAAAATAATAAAATAAGTTGTTTATGCAACTAATTGTTGAAATTAAGTTTTTCAAATAGTTGCCGGCAGGAAACTTTTAGCTTTCAGTTATCTTTACCGCATGTTTTATTCTTTGCTGCGCAATTTTTTATTTCAATTCGATCCGGAAAAAGTGCATCACTTTTCGATGAATGCGCTGCACAATGCTTGCAATATCCCTTTTGCAAAAAACATTATTCAACAACAATTTTCTATAAAGCATCCATCATTAGAAAGAAATGTTTTTGGATTACATTTTAAAAACCCTGTTGGTTTAGGTGCCGGTTTCGATAAAAATGCTTTGTATCTGACCGAATTGGAATCATTGGGTTTTGGTTTTGTAGAAATTGGAACAGTAACACCCAAACCACAAAACGGCAATGATAAACCAAGATTATTTCGTTTGCCCGAAGATAAAGCACTCATTAACCGAATGGGGTTTAATAATGATGGAGTTGAATTGATAAAGCATCGTTTACAAAAATGGAATCACTCCCGACTCCCGACTCATGACTCCGGTCTCGTTATCGGTGGTAACATCGGTAAAAATAAAATGACAGCCAATGAAGATGCCTGGAAAGATTATGAAATTTGTTTTTCAGCATTATTTGATATGGTTGATTATTTTGTTGTGAATGTGAGCAGTCCGAATACACCGGGTTTACGTGAATTACAAGAAAAAGATTCTTTGAAAAAAATATTGAGCAACCTGCAAAATATTAATCAGGGCAAACCAAAAGCCAAACCTTTATTATTAAAAATTGCACCCGATTTATCGAAAGAACAATTAGATGATATCATTGAATTATCCTTAGAAATAAAGTTAGATGGATTGGTTGCAACCAATACAACAATTAGTCGCTTCGCACTCCAAACTCCCCACCTCAGACTCCAGACCATCGGCGCAGGTGGATTAAGCGGAAAGCCTTTACAGCAAAGAAGTTTGGAAGTAGTACAATATTTGTCTCGGCAAACCAACCATCAAATTCCTATCATCGCCAGCGGTGGAATTTTTACCGGAACAGATGCTCAACAACAATTCAATGCTGGTGCTTCATTAGTTCAAGTATGGACAGGTTTTGTTTATGAAGGGCCGGGCATTGTAAAAAACATTTGTAAAGCATTGATCATAGATTAACAATAAAAGCTTACAAGATTCCTCAATCATCTTTTACCTTTAAGAAAAAAAGATGAGTCAACGTCAACATATTTTCAAAGCATTTGCAAATGCCTTCAAAGGAATCGCCCAATTCTTTTTACATGAACGCAATGGAAAAATTCAATTGTTAGTTGCTGTTGCCGTAATTGTTTGCGGATATTATTTTACAATATCTGCTACAGAATGGATTATCGTATTATTATGTATCGGTGCAGTCATCAGCGCAGAAATGATGAACAGTGCTTTGGAAAAATTATGCGACCTTGTTCACAAAGAATATCATCCAACCATTAAAATCATTAAAGATCTTGCTGCTGCTGCAGTATTGTGGTTAGCTATAATAAGTGTTATCATCGGCATAATTATTTTCTTACCAAAGCTTATTGCATTAATATGAAACATAAAAATACGTCTATCAATATTGCATTAACGCTATCAGTTTTATTCACGATGGTCTTGTTAGCAGTTCGCATTGTAAAAACAAATGAATGGTTTTATATTTTTTATGTGTGGAATACATTTTTAGCCATTGTTCCTTTATTATTCAGCAGACAATTATTAAAACAAAATTCTTTAAATGGTAAAGCGATCTTTTATATCATTGGATGGATATTATTTTTCCCCAATGCACCATATATCATTACCGATTTAATTCATTTTGATAATACTATTGGTCCATTGCGTTGGTATGATCTTTTATTGGTGATGAGTGCTACATGGAACGGATTGATATTAGGATTGATATCATTAATGGAAGTAGAAAAATTCATGTCTAAATTTTTACAAACTATTTGGTTGAATTTATTTGTCTTTATTGGATTATTACTTTGTGGATTTGGCATTTATCTGGGAAGGTTTTTACGTTTTAATAGTTGGGATATTCTTACCAAACCTTACGAGTTGATGCATGCTTCAGCGCATCAGGCATTGCATCCGGTAGAAAATTTTAAAACATGGGGCTTTTCATTTTTATTCTCTATCATGCTTTGTATTATTTATTATACCCTAAAAAAAATGCCTCACTTTTTCAAGCGAGGCAATGAATAAATATATTTCCCTAATCTTAAAAATCCAATCCCAATGCAAAATAAAATAAAGGCGATCCTCTGAATATGCCTTTCATTGGCCACCCCAGATCTGCCTTAATAAAATATCCCAACAATGTACTTCTTGCACCAAAACCATAACCCGCAGCAAACGGACCTAAGCCACCTGCATCTATTTTAACCAATATCGGATTATTTCCATTCTGTGTTCCATACACTTCAGTTGGACGATGAATACCATTATACTTACCATTCCATGCAGTTCCCAGATCAAAGAATTGTGTTAATTGAAAATTTCTTAAAAAGGCATTGTTGATAGGTTTATTGAACAATGTGGTGAACACCGGAAAACGGAATTCGCTATTAATAACAAAAGCATTATTACCATTGGCAATATTTTGATTGTATCCACGCATGTTCACTGCCAAAGATTGGAACGCATAAGATTGATCATAGGCAGGCTGATTGATAGTATTGAACCGTGGATTGATCCATCCATCTACACCACCCAAATAGTAAATAATTTTTTGTGTACCCCAACTAAAATCAGCAGCAGCTCTTGTTGCCCAAATAAAATTGCGATAGATTTTTTGATAATGTCTTGCATCAAATCCAAAATTATAAGTAGTACTGCTTGTTTTAGCAAGCGGTGTATTTAAATCAATATAAACTTTCCATCGCGTGCCATTCCAAATATTCTGTGCAGGATTGATAGTATTATCATACACATATTCTAATCTCCCCACATTATACCATACACTACTGTCTTTTTGAGCAAGGCCTGTTGGATCAGGAACACCTGTTCCGTTATTAAATGCACGCACTACACCTTTATCTTGTCTGAGTCCGAGTGTTAAACGAAGACTTCTTGCTTCATCAAACGGATAAGAAAAATTTAATTGATACAAATTAGTGATCAATGCAGAATTATAATTGGCTAAGTTGCCGGTAAAGAATCCGTAATAATTAGACACTTTACTTCTGTAATAAGTTACACCCCAATCCAATCTTTTTCTAAAATTATGAAGAGAGAAGAAAACATCTTTATCATTCAGATCAGAACCAAACCGAACACCGCCTACAAATTTAATATCTTCAAACAGATCACTAACACCGGCACGGAAACTCCAATTGAAATCACTTCCGTTATTTAATTGAATAGGGCCTTGTCCGCCACCATAAGGTTGATAACGATTTACTAAAATATTATTGGTAATACCTGCTAACACATAATCGGCACTGTATTTCATTTTATAATTAAACAATTTCATTTTGCTTAACTCGCTGATCTTTGCTTTTTGTGCCGAATTATTAATAGCTTTTATTTTACTGCTGTCTATTTTCTCATCTGCAAATTCTGATTGAAAGAAATCTTTTTGTTTATTCTTCAACGAATCCAATGCTGCTTGTTTATACACCGTTGCTTTTCCTGCAGCCGCTTTTTGCTGATCCATGATCTTCTTCATGTATTCGGTAGGTCTTGCATTCACATTGCGTTTATTCAATGCCTCCTCATTTACTTTTAATTTATACAAGAACTTGTAATCACCTTCCTGTCTTGTTTCACTCACTTGTCCGTTATTACCGGCAATTCTTGTTTCTAATAATGATGTTTGATAATTAGTGATCGGGAATGTATAAGTAGAATCGTTATATACTTGAAAATAACTAACACTATCGGGTTCTTGTTTTCGCCAAGCTGCTAAAGTTGAATCTAATTCTTTAGGAACAGGATTGCGTAATACTTCATCGCCAATTTGATAAACCGTATCTAATCCGGTTCTCTTCGTGGCAAAGAAACCTGCCCAACGATTGGCCACACCATTTTCATCTGCCACAAATGTGAAGTGATTGGTATTGTATTGCATCGGATTAGTGGCATTACCAAACTTCATGTTAGTGAGTTGTGTAATTTGTTTATCCTTTCCTTTATTTAAAATATCTACCAAGAAAATATTGAAACGATATTTGCTTGGTAATACGGTATCGTTGTTGGGCGCATTATTACCCGGTCGATTGGAAGAAAAAATAATACCTGAACGATTAGGGAATGAAACAAAAGTTGGATTGAGATCATCATAAATATCATTGGTGATCTGCTCTGTTTTTTGTTCTTCAATTTTATAAGAATAAATATCAGAATGTCCATTCTTCACTGCACTCATCACCAGTGTATTGGCATCTAACATAAATGATGCATCGAGTATTTGATCGAACCCGGTAATCTCTTGTTTAAATCTTTTGTATTTCGCAATCGCATCATACACAAACATTTTTGTATGACCCGCCTCCCAATAAATAACCAATAAACGAGTTCCTTTTACATCCCATGCCAGTATCGGATAATTTGGATTAATATCACCCTGATGTGTTCTCACCCCTTTATCCAATAGCACTTTCGTGTCGTAAAAATTTTCTACATATTTAACGCGATACACCCCTTTACTGAATTCAACTACTGCATAATTATTATTTCTCGGATTAGGGTTTGCCTGAAAACGGAAATAATCATTTTTGGTAACATCTTCACTTACACTCAACGTTCCTTTTGGTGCATTCTTACGCTGACGAATATCTTTATAATATTTGTCTTGCTCATAAGTCATAAAATCTGCCAGCACTTCTTTAAATTTCTTTTTACAAATTTTCAAAGAAGCATTATTCAAATTTTTGTATATGCGTGCCAGGTATAAAAAATAAGTGGTGTTCTCTTTTTTGTATTTCTCTCCGAAATAAAACCAAAATGCATGTCCGGCTAATGTGGGTTTGGCAAAAGCAAATTGATAAAAATTAGTATAGTCGGCACTGAGCATGGCATTCTTCAATGCATCATCATATTCTGTGCTCCAGTTTTCTGCGGCATATTCAATATACCCATCGGTTAACCATTTAGGAAGATCTAATAATGCAGAGTTACTGGCCACTTCACCAATATCATCACCAAACAATAAATTATCCGTTAATACTTTGGCAATACCCTGGCGAATTTGCATGCGCAAGTGCTCGTGATTGCCATCAAAAAAAACAACAATCTTATTATTCACCAATTTTGTTAAACCACCTGCATTTTGCCAATCAATTCCTAAACCGATATTACTTTGTTTGTAATCGTCGTAAGAATTATACACCACAATATTGGCTCTGCGTTGTAAAGAATATTCAATGAATGTTTCAATGCCTTTCAATTCTTCTTCTGCTACTTGTGCTGCAAATTTTCCCAACTCGGTTCCACCCTGCGAAACATAGGTATTGAAATTGGGTGATTGATAAAATTTCCAATTGAATTTTTTGAACTGTAATCTGTTCTTTCCATACTCTACCGTATTCACCTGTGCCATTGAAATCAATGGCAATAAAAACAGTAGGGCCAAAAAATATTTTTTTATTCTGTTCATTTGCATAACCTCGCTAAATTTAGATACCGATTGAACAATTGAAATAACCATTCACAATTAAAAGATGAAGTTATTGTTGAAATGGTTTCCATACATTCAATCTCTGTTAAAATTAGGTAATTACTATTAACCAATCAGAAAAATACGTGTATGCTTCAGGTAAAGTTTTTTTCGTTTAGTCCTGTTCAGGAAAATACCTATGTTTTATTTAACCAATCGGGTAATGCCATCATTATTGATCCCGGTTGCTACTTTGGTGCTGAGCAGGAAATGTTAAAAGAGTTCCTTAAAAGTAAAAACCTTAGTCCTGTTCAATTAATGAATACACATTGCCATTTAGACCATGTATTCGGACTTAAATGGGTTAACGAGGAATTTGGATTAGAACTATATATTCATCCCAACGAAGAAATAATGTTGCAGTTTGCCCCCGAATCAGGTAAAAAATGGGGATTGCCTTTTGAAAATTACACCGGACCCTTGCATTTTTTACATGAGGGAGATATTATAAAATTAGATGAAGATGAATTAAAAGTAATTGAAGCTCCCGGACATTCACCGGGCAGTATTTGTTTTTATTGCGAAGCACAAAATTTTATAATCAGCGGCGATGTGTTGTTTAGAGAAAGTATCGGAAGAACAGATTTGCCGGGTGGCAATCATGAACAACTGATTAAAAACATCAAAGAAAAATTATTGATATTGCCCGATGAAACTGTTGTGTATTCAGGACATGGTATGCCAACAACCATTGGACATGAGAAAATGAATAACCCGTTTTTATAACATCGATTAATAACAATTGGTTAATTCGTTCTTCATCTTAGAGATAAATTACAACCCGACCTTTTCATAAAATGAATTTTATGAAAAGGTATGCAGATTTAGAGATCAATCACTTTTATTTGATTATTTAAAACGAAGGTGAAAACATTGTTTTGGTTCAACCTATTTTGGAAACCAATGAATGTATCTTATTAGAACATCATGATGATTTTGAAACCAGCTACTGGCGTAAAAAAGCGGATGCTATTTTTGAAGTAGTGGAAGAATTGAATAATGAGCAATTAGCAATGTATGAAGACTTATTCGAGGACGAGGAAGAAGTGTTGGAAGTTGATGAAATGAAAGAAGAAGATTAATAATCCGCAGATTTAAGAATCGTTTTGATTAGCATGAGCAAGTGTAGAACTATGAATAATTAATTGTTCTACACTTTTTATCACTCCTTCTCCATCGCCTTTTTATATGCCATAATGAAAATAGCGCCTAAGTTTTTATACGGCGGTACATAATCATCAAATTTTTCTTTGTATTGTGCCGTAAATTTATTTTCTAAACTCTTCCACATCAAAGGCCAGTTCAAATCTTTTCCCAAACGCAAACTTTCTGCAATAGCATTAATCAATGCAATATTTACAATGCCCGTGCCCACTTGCTTGGATGCAATGATATGAGCCTGCGGACAAATATTCAACACTTCATCCAATGCATGATAGCCGCCACAACTGCCCAGCAGCACTACTTTTGAAGAATAAGGCAATTGTTTAATCGTTTGATTCACATAATAACTATGTCCGCGATGAATAACCACTGTTGGATTCTCTCCAATAGAATCTAAATAATAACCGAGATCATCCTGCGCTTGCTGATCGAGGTCTTGTTTGGTATCAAATGGTCGGTTGGCATAAATAGTAATCTTGGTTCCTTTTACAGAAGATACTTCGATCCATTCGGGCTTGTTCACAATCTTCCATAAACCATTTCTGTAATTCGCCATAAAGGAATTAAATACCGCCAATCCATCTTTATCACCATAAAAAAATTGTTGAATGATAATTTTACCCGATGAATCCTGCAATAGTTTTTTGGGCATGATGTACACCGGCGGAATACCCAATGTGGCTGATACATCAATTTTATTAGTGGAATCTTCCGATAAAAAAATGGTATTCAATAAATGATAAATAACCGATGCCCTTGCATTTTTTTCTTGTTCAAATAAGTTCAAATTCTTTTTCACTTCGGCCAATATCAATTTCTTAATGGCTTTATCTTCAATGCTGGCGTAAGAATCGGCAACATCTACCGCTTCTTCCAATGTATTATCTTTTTCCAAACCATTGGCAAAATTTTTCATCAATTCCACCGCCTCGGGTTGATTCATCTTCTTTAAAAAATCATCCAGCACGTTATAGGCTGCTGCCATTTTAATGAACTTCTTATAAAAATCATAATGCACCCAGTTCAATAAAGTATCCGAACGCTCCACACCCATTCGTTGAAAAATTCTTTTATACACACCCAAATAACTGCTGGTATAAATTTCATCTTCTGCCACCACACATAAGTAATACAATTCAGTAGCAGTAAGACTATCCAAACATTTGAACCGTACCGCATCTGATTTTTCGTCATGCAATGCATTGATCTGGTCAATATAAATTTCAACGGCTTTGCGTTTTAATTTTTCAGTAAGCACATGCATCACTATCGGGGTATCGCCATTCTTTGCTCTGGCGGCATAATCAATTTCTGTTCTCACCAATAATTTATAATACGCATTGCTGTCTGCTGAAATTTTTTCAATAGAATCGATAGAAATTTTATGATGATAGATATTATCCAAAAAAGGAAAATACACTCTGCCCGTTTTCATGCCCGCCATTTGACTGATGGTTTTTACCAATGGCTCATTCACTGTTTGAATTCTTTTGCCCAATGAATCGGGTGCAGATGCATAATCATAAAATTTATCCGGATTGCGATGTGCCATCACTATGATCAAACTATCTGCAAAAGAAACATTCGGATACTGACTTAATATTTTTAAAATGTTTTGCTGATTTCGCTGACACAGTTTTAACACCAACACTTCTTTGGAAGCAGGAATACCGATATTATTTTGCAGTGCAAAATTTCTAATCAAAATATTACCCACTTCCATTTCATTTTGCTGAACAATGGGAAAGATGGATTGATGATGCAATTCTGCCTGCATGGCTTCTTCAAATGCAATGATCAAATCGCTTAATAAAATTCCTTTGATGAGTTTTGATTGATACCCATTCTTAAAATCGGTTAGCATATCATCAATACCTCGCAACCATTTATATTTTCCGCTTACATCAATCGTGCTATCCATTTCTATTTCAGCTCGCATATTATTGATGCGTACTTTCAACATTTGATGGATTTGCAGATTTACATCCAAATCATTCGAAGCAGTAAAAATGGTGTCCTTTTTATTATTGAGTTGAATGATGGCTTTTTGCGAAGCGATGATCTTGTCATGAAACAATTGCCGCATTTGCGGAATGGGCGGAATGGTAATGGCCGTTTGCGTGATACCGCAAGCGCAGATCAATAACCCTATGAGTAAAAAGTATAATTTCTTCATCAATTTGCTTCTTGGACAAAAATACTGTCATTCTCCTTACCCTAAACGAATGAGTTAACAATTAGATAATAATTACAAATACCGTTTTTGCAAGAACAGAAAGTTAATTTTGTGTAAATACAACGTTACCATGGAAGTTAGACCCAAAAGAATTTTGATTGCTGACGATGAACCGGATATTTTAGAGATCATAAATTACAACCTTTCCAAAGAAGGATACGAAGTATACACCGCCAAAGATGGTAATGAAGCCATTGAAAGAGCCAAACAACTAAACCCCGACCTGATTATTTTAGACGTAATGATGCCGAAGAAAACAGGCGTAGAAGTTTGTCAGATTCTTCGTTCTCAATCCATGTTTCAAGATACACTCATTATTTTCTTAACGGCATTGAGTGATGAAGCCTCACATATTAAAGGATTGGAAACCGGTGCCGATGATTATGTAAGTAAACCCATCAGTCCGAAAATTTTATCGAGCAGAGTGAATGCCTTATTCAGAAGAGTAAACAAAGATGAAGGCAAAACATTAAGAATAGGCAATATTAATATCGATCCGGTAAAATTTGTAGTGAGCATCGATAACAATGAAGTAGTATTAGCCAAAAAGGAATTTGAATTATTATACTTACTTGCCTCTAAACCGGGCAGGGTTTTTTTACGCAACGAAATACTCTCTCAAGTTTGGGGAACAGATGTAATTGTTGGCGACAGAACCATTGATGTACATATAAGAAAGATACGCCAGAAGTTAGGCGTGGATTGCATTACAACCGTTAAAGGTGTAGGTTATAAATTTGAAATGTAAAACCCCGGCCCCTAAAGGGGTGTAAGGAATATTAATAAAAACTATCTTCGATAAAATAATTACCCTTTAGGGTTAGGGGTATGTTCAACACCAAAAATCTTTCTCCCAAACAATTATCTGCATTAACAGCAATGTTCTTGGCCATTCCTATCGGCATTGCATTTTATATCATTGAAAATATCTGGTGGATCGGTGTAGCTGCATTGATCATCACATTCATTGGCAGTTATTATCTCATCAGTTTTGTATTGGAATGGTTTATCTATCGAAAAATAAAACTTATTTATAAATTCATCTATCAAACAAAAGCCAGTAAAAGAGAAGAGACTTATTATAAATATATTTTACCGCAGAAAGGTATTGATGAAGTAAGAGAAGATGTAGAAAAATGGGCAGAACAAAGAAGTGCAGAAATAGAATTATTAAAAAGCAATGAAGCTTACAGAAAAGAATTTTTACAAAATCTGGCGCATGAATTTAAGACACCCATCTTCGCCATTCAGGGTTATGTAGATACGCTATTGGATGGCGCCATAAACAATCCGCAAGTGAGTAAAAAGTTTTTAGAGAATGCTGCACGCAATGTAGAGCGCATGGTGAACTTGGTGGAAGACTTAGACGAAATATCTAAATTAGAAAGCGGAGAACAACCTTTGTATAAAGAGAGTTTTATTATTCAGGATTTAATTAAAGAAGTGTTTGAAACATTATCTATTAAAATGACGAGCAGAAATATTAAATGCAGTATTAAAAAAGGTTGCGAAAGTCCGATCACTGTTTTTGCAGATAAAGAAAAGATTCATCAGGTATTAAATAATTTGGTAGAGAATGCCACCAAATACGGCAAAGAGAATGGCAGCATTACTGCCAGCATTTATAAAACCGATGGTAAACATGTGTTAATAGAAATCAGTGATGATGGTATTGGTATTGCAGAAGAACATTTATCGAGAGTGTTTGAACGTTTTTACAGAACCGATCGCGGACGCAGCAGAAATGTGGGAGGTACAGGATTGGGATTAGCCATTTGCAAACATATCATTGAAGCACATCATCAAACCATACATGTGCGCAGCAAATTGGAAGTAGGCACTACCATTGGGTTTACATTGGATACAAAGAAGGATTGATGATTTATTTCGCCTCTGCTATTTTATTTACATACAACAACTTTCCATCCGCACTCATTCCCTGTACTATTAACCTTGCTTCTTTTACTTGATTGAGGTTATACAATTTCAAGTCTATATCTTTCTGTTCGCTGTTCCAATATAAAAACGGACTCCAATAAAATGTAACCAAGAGATTTTTTTTGTGGATATAGGGCAAATATTGTTTTTCCGGATTCATAAAAATTAAACCGGAATTGTAACCGGATAATTTTAATACTTGCAAGTTGGTACCTGCAATAATTTTATCTTCCGGATGTCTTGTAAATACAGCAATAGCCGGACCATTTTCATCTGCCAAAACAAAATTGGTATACACTTTTATCAATGCCACATTGCTTATATCAATCACATCCAGATCAGAAAAATCAACTCTTCCGCCATCAATAAAAATAGTATACGGTTTAGGATGCCACAATACCGGCCATTGAATAATATTGGTAGTAGCTAAATCATCGCCCTGCACTTGCATTCTTCTTCCAAACAGTTTTAAATATTGCGATACACTTTTTGTACCCACTTTGTATGGACTGTTAACCAAATCAAACATTTGCCCAGCTTCTCTTCTAAACAAATCTTCGCCATATCGGTCACTTACGTCCATGGCTTTTTGTCGCCATGTTTTATAAGAAGTAACCGTTACCGGTGGTAAACTTTTTTGTGCAGTGAGTATTTCATCGGATAAATTTTTATACACCAATTCTTTTTTATCGGCATCCGGGTTATTCGGTTTATTATTTCTCACTAAATGTTGTGGCGAATAAAAAGACAAAAAGCTGCGATCATTCTTATTTTCTTTGGTGAACAAATGATCGGGATCTAAAGGTTCGAGTTCTAATTTTACCGATTGATAATTTTTATCGTTCAATTTATAATGCAGGGTAAGGGTATCATAAAATATCAATCCTTTTAAAGCAATGCTTCCTTTTTTATCATTGATCAAAACAGGGGTATTGATAAAATCTTTTGTTGAATCTTTCGATTCAAAAATTAAATTCAGCGTAGCATCTTTCGGAAATTTTTTAAACCCATCCGGTTTTACAGCGCCGATGATCTTGATATAATCAGCCGTATCGCCGGCGTTACTGTTTTCTTTGGCAGCAAGCATTTCATTCCAGGATGGTTTTAATAATGTATGGGTTGCCAAAATATTATTCAACACAGAAACATCTGCTTTTGATACATTTTCTATCAACCCGTTGTATGCAGAATATTCTCCCTGCAAATGAGCAG
Organism: uncultured Chitinophagaceae bacterium; assembly: GCA_903881425.1. Lineage (GTDB taxonomy): Bacteria > Bacteroidota > Bacteroidia > Chitinophagales > Chitinophagaceae > CAILAF01. The sequence continues at coordinate 43,250 of CAIRTF010000205.1, forward strand.
TGAGTAAAAAACGATTGATGATATTTTCCTGCTGATTATTTTTAGCAAAATCAAATTCGCTATCTGTTAAACTCAGGGAGACTGTGGTATTGATGGTATCTGCGGCTTGCAGATGAACAGAACTTGTTGCCGTATCGCTGATATGAATATTCGCAGAAATATCTTTTACTGGAATGATATTTCTCTCATTCGTTGAAAATAAAAATCGCTCTGTGATAAATGTATTGTTTTCATCTGTCAGTACAATTCTAAAAATGCCGGTAGGCAATTCTGCTGTTGGAATTTTAATTCTTTGTCCATTCACCGCATTTACTTCAAACAAAACTCGATTGGATGATTCGCCAATCAAATGAAAATTTTTATTTGCTGCTATAGTGGAAAGAATGGTAATGGTATAATTTTCTTTATCATAATCATCAATCATGACTGTTCCATTGGCAAGAATTGGTAAACTGATATTTGTTTCTGTTTTATTATCTGCCAGTTTAATTTTATAAGAAGTAGTGTTATTGGGAATGAAACGAAGAGCTGCGCTTCCCGAAATATCTGTAATAAAAGTTGTGATGGTATCATTCTCGCCGTTGATCAGCCAGCCATTTGTTTGAACGGGCTGATGAAATTGATCTTTTATGGAAACAAAACTTTGATTGATCAATCCATTCACTAAATAATTGGCAGCATGAAATTGAATATGGGGAACAGGTTGATAAGAAAAAGATGTTTCACTGATTTTTTCTAATGAAGCAGGATTGTAAATTAATATTGGCGCAATAAAATCTTTCGCATATTTTTTTTGTGATGCAGTATTGGTAAATACCCTCAAAAAATATCTTCCTTCTTTTACAGCAATTGGCAAACTGATATTGCCCGTTGCAATACTATTCACAACCGGATAAACTTTTTCTGCAACAAGCGAACTATCATTACTTATAAGCTGAACTTTGATGCTGCTGTTATCTGTTGACGGCAAATCATCATTCATCAGATACATTTTCATCCAGATGGTTTCTCCGGCGAGATAATTGGCTTTATCGCAATGCACAAAAATTTGTTCTGCAGAAAAAATGGTCTTTGCTTTTTTTAAAAGATCGTTTGTTTGAGCAAAAGAGAACCGAATAAAAAATACAAGCAACAAAAAAATGGCTTTCCTCATAGCAGATAAATATATGATATACTTGACAAGCAATTACTATTCCAAATGCTAAAATTAAAAAGCCCCTATAAAAATAGAGGCCGATTTACTTTGAGAAAACCTAACTGTTCCGTTTGCTATGAACTAATAAGCTGCTAAAACAAATATCTGCAATCAATATTATCGGAATATGAATTATGTGCAATGATTGTATGAATGATAAGCGCCTTACATTTCTGCAAGGCGCTTATTCTTACCTATTATATGAAAACAAAGCTCTGAGCAATTAGAAAATATATTTTACACCAACTTGTCCTTGCCAACGAGAGTTAATAGGGTCAACAGTATAATAATGACCATCTAAACCTGCCGGTTTAATAAAGTTAAATGTTGGTGTATAACCTGAACTTGGTTTACCAATGGCTTTACCATTTGCATCCGGAACAAAGGCCAACATGTTAACAGTATAATTGTTTACGTTGGTAACAAAAGTAATATGACCTAAAGTGTTATCCAATAAATTCAACAAATTGAATACATCGAAACTGATTTGCAATGCTTTTGATTTATCCGTTCTGCTTAATTTGAATTCGTGCATGATCTTCATATCTAAATCATGATTCCATGGTGTATGCAAACCATTTCTTTCAGCATATTGTCCTTTTCTCGTTCTTAAATATTTATCACCATTGATGAAATTGTCTAAATCTTGTCTTTGCTGCGCAGCAGTATAAGTAACATTTCCGTTTGCATCTTTTACATCAGCTAAAATAATATCTCCTGAACCGTTTGGAATATAAGGCAATGCTGCATTCGATTTGTTACTGAATGGTGTATTTCCGGATTGTAAATACTGAAGACTTCCCGAGAATGCATAAGTAACGCTATACGGACTTCCTGATTGGCCGCTATAGAAGAAACTTACAGAAGTTGAATTGGTACTGTTCCAGTTAACATTAAATCCTGCAGTTGCAACAATGCGATGACGCAAATCGAAATTAGAATAAGCCAATTGCGGATTATTTGGAACAACAGAAGGATTTAATTCAAAGTTTGATTGAAATGAATTTCTGATTCCATTGCTTAAATCTTTACTTTCTCCATATGTATATGCCGCACTCCAGTTAATGCTCATATCATGTGTACCAAATTTTAAGCCGTTTGTTACTTTACTTATTTGTGCAGTTAAATTATATCTGTATCCTTCTGTAGTATTGGTTAATAAGAATACATTGGTATATTGATTAACAGTAGCTGCATTGGTTCCATTCCATCCGTTCTGATTACCACCCACATATACCGGTGTTAAATTAGGTGCACCCACAGAGCTTTGATTTCCGCCTTGTGTATAACCTGGTGTAAAATATTCTGTTTGATCTTTAACATTGATCTGTTGGAATTTTACATCATACAATGTTTTAGTGTACATCGCATCCAATGTTAATTTGTATCCTTTGCCAAATTTGAAATCAGCAGCAATATTGCTTCTTATAATACTTGGTAATTTGAAGTTATTATCAACGATATCTACTTCTCTTCCTTTACCACTGGTAATAGTAGTAGGTAAATTAGTTGGATTGGTAACCAAAGGAACAACTGTTCCTGAAGCAGGCTTCCAGTCGATGTTTCCATAAGTACCACCACTTAATGTATATGCATAACCTAACCATGCGAAAGGAATACGTCCAACAAAAATTCCCGATCCACCGCGTAATACAACAGATTGATCTCCATTAATATCCCAATTAAATCCAATTCTTGGAGAAAGATTTACTTTACCCAACCATTGATTGTTCAACTGTGCAAATGGCGTATTGGAATAAGTGGTTGGATTTGTGGTTGGAACATATGCCGGTGTATTCGTTGTTTTTAAAGCAGTATCTGTGTATGGTTGATTCCCTACATAAGAATAATCAACACGCAAACCTACCGTCAATTTGAATCTTTTAGTCAACGATAATTCATCTTGCCCGTATGCACTTAACAATGCAACCGTAAATGGATTGGGTGTATTATTATAAATAGTATTTCTGTCATTAGGTATTTTAGGATCCGTTGAGAAACCCGCACGAATACGGCTTGGCTTATCATTCAGGAAATTACCCAAGTTGCTGTACTCCCAACGGCCATTCCATGAATTGATGAAACCATAATTTAAATTATAGAACTCATTATGTGTACCGAAAGTAATTTTATTGATGCCTTTTGTAATAGTTACATTATCGCTGATCTCAAAAGTTTGTTGCTTCATGTTATAGATAGAAGCTTCTCTCCAAGTACCACCCCAAATAGCACCACTACCAATATCCATAAACGGAGCTGCACTGATACCCAAAGGTTGACCTGTTGAATTTAAAGGTGTTGGGAAATCTCTGTATTCATGAACATTGATATAACTTACATTGAATTGGTTGTTGACATCTTTAGAAATCTTCGTTTTCAATTCAGCGACTAAATTCAAGTTTTGTGTGTGTTGTGTAAAGTCGGTAGAAGAAAATTGAAAGTTAGAAGTTGTTCTTTCCAAATTATTTCCCCAACCATTGGTATAAATCATGCGAAACATCAACGTGTTCTTTGGATCTAGATTAAAATCCAAACGCGCAAATAATTTATCACTATTGGTAAATATTTTTCCTTGATTATAAGACCCGATATCATAGTTGTATTTGTTCAATAAATTATTTCTGATGGATTGAGCTGTTGCAACATCCACTGCTGCACCGGGATCTCCTGCATTATAAAAAGTGGGTTCTTGTCTGCGTGTCTGTTCAAAATTTACAATGAAGAATGCTTTATTCTTCATGATGGGGCCGCTTACGGTAGCGCCATATTGATAATCATAAAAATCGGAACCGATAGATTTTTTTTGTCCGTCAACACTCTTACCCATTAAAGTTTGATTTCTGCCAAAAGCATATACCGACCCATGAAAATTATTAGTCCCGCTTTTAGTAACCGCATTTACACTACCGCCTGTAAAATTTCCCAGCTTAGCATCATACGGAGCTATCTGAACTTGCACTTCTTGTATAACATCTAAACTATAAGGATTGGTTCTGGTGCCTGCACCCGCAGCACCACTTTGTCCGCCACCACTTACTCCACCAAATGAATTACTGAAACCAATAGCATCATTATTAATAGCGCCATCAACAGTTAAGTTATTATAACGGAAATTACTTCCGGCAAAACTGTTGTTATTTGATTGAGGAGTTAATCTTGTAAAGTCTGATAAACTTCTTCCAATGGAAGGCAAAGTATTTAATTGTCTTCCGCCCACTACAGTTGCACCGGCAATAGTTTTTTTACCTGCAGCTGTTACCACCACTTCTTTTAATTCTGTTGAAGTTGTTAGCAGTGTAACATCTACATCAGGGTTAGTTCCCAATACTAAATTAATATCAGTATAAGTAATTGCCTTAAACCCCAAAGAAGAAATTTTAATAGTATAAGGCCCGCCCGGTTTTAAATTCGGCAATACAAAAATTCCTTTATTATTGGATTGTGTATTGGACGTAAAGCCGGTTGGCTCATGTTTAACACTGATAATGGCACCGGGTAAAATAGCACCTTTACTGTCAGAAACCCGACCTGTTAATGTAGAAGTTGTTTCTTGTGCTGAAACTGTTGTTAAGAAACAGGTAATAAGCATGGCCTGTATAAGTACAAATAGCTTTTTCATCATAAAATTAGTTTTTGCTTTCGCTGCAAAGGTTACCGCACTATGTTACCGAATTGTTACCCGAATATTACCTGGTTGTTAATAATAGATGCCTGGGTGGCTATATTAATTAATTATTAATTCTTGGTCGTTCACAAGCCTTTGGTTCCATACCTTTACTTTTGATAAAATTTTACACATGGGTATTAATACGATCGGCAG
>CAIRTF010000206.1 GCA_903881425.1 uncultured Chitinophagaceae bacterium
AACTGAAAGATCTAAATCTTCCAATGGTGTTTTCAATACTTTACGTAATTGTAAAATTTGTTCATCTACCACATCTTCTTTCTTATCTTCTTTGTTATCGAAAGTGATGTTCTCATCAGTAATAATCATTAAATGTTGAATCAAAATGCGTGAAGCTTGTTTCACTGCATCTTCCGGATGAATGGTTCCATCGGTAGCAACATCTAAAATTAATTTTTCGTAATCGGTTCTTTGTTCAACACGATAATTTTCAATAGAATATTTTACATTCTTGATTGGTGTATGAATTGAATCGATAGCGATCACGCCGAATGGAGCCTCTTTTGATTTGTTTTCTTCAGCAGGAACGTAACCACGACCTTTTGAAATAGTTAATTCAATATCTAATTTAGAAGTTGAATCCATTGTGCAGATCACTAATTCAGGATTCATTACCTGAAAGCTTTGTGATACTTCACCAATCGTACCCGCTAAAAATTCTGTACGACCTTTAATAGATAAAGTAATTTTTTCGTTGGCAACTTCATGCTCAACCGTTTTCTTAAAACGAACTTGTTTCAAGTTCAAGATAATTTCGGTAACATCTTCGGTGATACCTTTAATTGTTGCAAACTCATGATCAACACCTTCTATCTTGATACCGGTGATAGCATAACCTTCAAGGCTGTTAAGCAATACTCTGCGTAATGCGTTACCGATGGTTAAACCATAACCTGGTTCTAACGGACGAAACTCGAATAGACCTTCAAAATCAGTTGCTTTCTGAAGAACGATTTTGTCTGGTTTCTGGAAGTTTAAAATGGCCATTTTATATTCCTTGTTTTATTTTTAAAAAATATGATACCGATTGCAGAATCAGTGGCAGCAATGGTTGCATCGCACACTTCATCTTATAGAATACTATTCATCTATTATTTAGAATACAACTCTACTATCAATTGTTCCTTGATATTTTCAGGAACGCTTTCTCTTTCTGGATAAGCAATGAAAGTTCCTTTCTTTTCATTCTCATTCCAATCAATCCAACTAAACTTAGGATTCTTTCCTTTGATATGGCTTAACACAGCACTGTTGTTTGCACTCTTATCTTTTAAACCAATTACATCACCCGGTTTGCAAGAATAAGAAGGTACATTCATCACTTCACCATTTAAGGTAATGTGCTTATGAGAAACCAACTGACGAGCAGCAGGACGACTTGGAGCAATTCCTAAACGGAACACTGTATTATCCAAACGTGCTTCTAATAATTTGATTAAGTTTTCGCCGGTAACGCCTTTTAAACGTGCAGCTTCTTCAAACGTTTTGCGGAATTGGCGCTCTAATACACCATAAGTGTATTTTGCTTTTTGCTTTTCTTTCAATTGCAATGCATATTCACCTAAACTTTTACGTTTACGTGCCGCACCATGTTGACCCGGAGGGTTACTGTTTTTAGTGAGATACTTTCCATTACCAAGAATTGGCTCACCGAAAATTCTTGAGATTTTGGTCTTAGGACCAGTGTAACGTGCCATAGTTTTATTTCATTTCGATTTTTTTAGTGTTCGTTGCGTCGATCGGTGAAAAATCGTAAAAAATTAATCGGGCAACCTTTTAATAAATGAAAGCTTTTGGCTTTTATATGTTGTCACAGCTATTGCTGCTAAAACTATACTCTTCTCTTTTTAGGAGGACGACAACCATTATGCGGCATTGGGGTAATATCTTTAATAGATGTTACTTCAATCCCTGATTGTGCAACCGCACGAATAGCGCCTTCTCTACCCGCACCCGGACCTTTCACATAAACATCCACTCTTTTCAAACCTGCATCTGAAGCTACTTTCGCAGCATCTGAAGCAGCCATCTGTGCAGCATATGGTGTGTTCTTTTTAGAACCTCTGAAACCCATTTTACCGGCAGAAGACCAAGAAATTACTTGTCCTTGCTTATTGGTAAATGCTACAATAATGTTGTTGAAAGTTGCATTGATGCGAACATCTCCTGCGGCTTCTACTTTAACGATTCTTTTTTTTGCAGCTGTTTTTGCACTTGGCTGCTGTTGTGTTTTTGCTGATTTAGCCATAATTCTTTTTTGAGGTAATCTTCTTAAATTTTTCGCCTCCTTTTACATATTATATATGTAACTATCCAGCGATTTTATAAAAACAAAATTCGAATTTCGAAATTCGAATTTTGAAATCATTACTATTTCTTAGGCGCTTTCTTTTTACCGGCCACTGTTTTACGTTTACCTTTTCTGGTACGGCTGTTCGTTTTGGTACGCTGACCACGAACAGGTAATCCTTTACGATGACGCAATCCACGGTAACAAGCAATATCCAATAAACGTTTGATGCTCATTTGCACTTCACTTCTTAAAGCACCTTCCACTTTAAACTCACTATTAATAATATTACGGATAGCAGCTTGCTCATCATCATCCCACTGATTTACTTTTTTATCAAAGTTAATACCAGCTTTAGTCAAGATATACTGAGCAGTTGAACGACCAATACCGAAAATATAGGTTAATCCAATTTCTCCTCTTTTGTTTTTTGGTAAATCAATACCGGCAATACGAGCCATATTTATTTTTTGTTTTCAATGATTAACTAAATACTAAATTATCCCTGACGTTGCTTAAAGCGGGGATTCTTTTTGTTAATAACGTATAGTTTGCCTTTCCTCTTCACGATCTTGCAATCTGTACTACGTTTTTTGATAGCAGCTCTAACTTTCATTGCTTTGTTTTTTATCGCGTTTCGCTTCAGGTGTTACCCTTTGGCCAATTTATTTATATCGGAAAATGATTCTTCCCCTACTTAAATCGTATGGACTCATTTCTACTCCTACTTTATCTCCCGGTAAAATTCTGATGTAATGCATCCTCATTTTTCCTGAGATTGTAGCCAGTATTTCATGACCGTTTTCCAACTTCACTCTGAACATAGCATTACTCAATGCTTCCAGAATTACTCCATCTTGTTTGATCAACGGTTGTTTAGACATACGTTTTTTGGGGCTGCAAAGATATTAGTTGCAGACCGAAATATGAAAATTTAGTGGAAAAAAATCTTGAATTTGTTGAAAAAAGATGGCTAAAAAGCAAAAATACCACCCAAACTGTTGTCAGGGTGGCATTTTGGGGCATTAATTTTTGCCTACATCACCTCTTCAGTGAGGTGAACTTTGGTCATATCGAGGTAATGATTTTGCAATTGATGCACAAAATGAACATTCGGATGATGTCTTTTATCTTCTCTGTACCACATTTCAATTTCAGAAAAATCGCCTTGTTTGGGGATTACCAATCGAAAAGCTCCTTTTGAATATTTCACCGAACCATCTTCATTTTGATGTTTGGAAAAATTCAATTTTAATAATTGTTCTTCATTCAAATCGATGGGATACAAATGTTCTTGCTCGAACCAAAATTCCTGAACATCTGTTTCAACACAAACTTGTTTTTCATCTCCGTTTAAACTGGTAACTTCTCCTTCCCACATTTTTCCTTCATACTCACCTTTTACAAAATCTCCGATTTTGAGGTCGCTGAATTTAATCATATGGCAATCGTTTTTAGAGAGAGTAAGATAAATTATTTTCGGGGGAATGAAAAATTTTTTAACTGATTAAATCTTTATGCAACATTCATCATTTAAAAATTACTCAGCCCAACTCATGGTATAATTTTCATTTTCAATTTCCAATGCCTCTTTGGTTAACATCAATGGATGAAATGTATCTACCATTACTGCCAATTCTTTTGTTTCTTTTGCGCCGATACTCTTTTCAACTGCGCCGGGATGCGGGCCATGGGGAATACCTGCGGGATGCAATGTCATCATTCCTTTGGTTACATGTTTACGGCTCATAAAATCACCATCTACATAATACAGCAACTCGTCACTGTCGATATTACTATGATTATACGGAGCAGGAATGGCTTGCGGGTGGTAATCGTATAAACGCGGTACAAAACTGCAAACCACAAAATTATTTGCATCAAAAGTTTGATGCACCGGTGGTGGTTGATGCACTCTTCCGGTAATAGGTTCAAAGTCGTGAATACTGAAAATAAAAGGATAACAACATCCATCCCAACCTACCACATCAAATGGATGATGCGCATAATGCAAGCCATATAAATATCCTTTCTTTTTTGTTTTGATGATAAAATCTCCGGCTGCATCAATTGTTTGCAAATGTTGTGGTGTGCGGATATCTCTTTCACAAAAAGGAGAATGCTCTAATAATTGCCCGTATTTACTCAAATATCTTTTTGGATAACGAATGGGGCTGAATGATTCAACGATAAACAATCTGTTTTGCTCATCATTAAAATGAATTTGATAGATCGTTCCTCTCGGAATTACGATATAATCGCCGTAGCCAAAAGATAATTCACCATATTGAGAAATTAATTTGCCGCTTCCTTCATGCACAAAAATCATTTCATCAGCATCTGCATTCTTATAAAAATAATCCGTCAAACTTTTTTGAGGTGCGGCCAACACAATATGACAATCATTGTTAACTAATATAGGTTTTCGACTTAGTAAATAATCTTTTGCCGGTTTAATATTAAAGCCCTCAAAACTTCTGTGCTTCAACATTTTTTCTTCTGCAATAGTTGGAGCAACATTGATAGGTTCATCTGTTTTGATAATTTGTGTTGGCGGATAAGTATGATATAGAATAGAGTAATCATTACTGAAACCCTCCGTTGAAAATAGTTGCTCAGCATAAAGTGTTCCATCCGGTTTACGAAATTGTGTATGACGTTTATGAGGAATTGTCCCCAATGAAATATAATGAGGCATGGTAAGAATTATAAATGATGAATGATGAGTTTTAAATGATAGAAAAGGAAAAGAGATCAAATACCGAAGACATATCCAAAGTGTTTTTTAAGAAAACGTATTTCCATTTTCTTTTGTCGATCCAGTAAATAAAATTTCTGTGAAGCGTCATGGCAGCAATTGTATGTCAAATGTAGTAAAATAAAAAAGGAAGCGATGCTTCCTTTCAATCAATTCTTTATACACCCGAACTTAATCCTCTGAACCAAGGTGTTCCTTCAAAACCCGGACGAAATGGCCAAGGTATTACCGCAAGTATCACCAATAATGCAACAAAAAATAAAACAGTTTGTCGTTTATGTTTTTGTTGATCGCTGATATCTTTTTTGTACACACTACGGCCAATGGTAATCAATATCACTGCCAATATCATTCCGCTTTTTATACTTATCTACTCCACCCAATCAGCCACAAATAAATTGGTATCATGTCCACCTCCGTTATTGCGGTTACTGGAGAAC
>CAIRTF010000207.1 GCA_903881425.1 uncultured Chitinophagaceae bacterium
CATTAGTTCACACAACAGGGAAACTGAAGCAGCAACAATCAGGTATAACTTTGATGCTAATGTTGATGAAGAATTATGGCAATATGACTATGATATTATCATCACAACAGAGGTGCTGGCAGAAGGTGTAAATCTTCATAGGAGCAATCTCATTATCAATTATGACGTTCCCTGGAACAGTACGAGGTTGATGCAACGCATAGGAAGGGTAAACAGGATTGGTACAAGAGCCAAGCAAATTTATGTGTATAACTATTATCCAAGTGCTCACGGTAATGCTCAAATAAGATTAATTCAGGCAGCTTTAAGAAAATTACAAGCATTTCATACTGCTTTTGGAGAAGACAACAGAATTTTTTCATTGGTAGAGGAAGTTGGTGAAGGAGCTTTATATGGTGCTAAAATTCAACAGGAAGAAAGTGAAATACTTAAATACCTCAATGAATTGAGGGCATTTAAAAAAGCCAATCGCAAACAGTTTGATGCTATTGCAGCTATACCTAATAAGGCAAGAGTTGGCAGAGAAGAAGACAATCTGCTAACGAAGGAAATATTGTTACAAGTAGAAAAGCCCATCCCATTGCAATTAAATGAATCTTCGCTTTGTTACCTCAAAGCTGATAATCATCCGGGAATATTCTGCTTTGTTTCAAAGGCATTAAATCCCCAGGAATTAGGATTTCTGGATGCAGCCAAAATATTTAAAGCTACTGTGGATGAAAAGCCAATCAAACTGCATGAATTACACTATACACAGGCACAAACAGCCTACGGCCATTTTAAGAGTGAAGCTATTCAAAGCAATTTTACAGAAGTAACCAAAAAAAATATTAGTCCTGCGGAGAATAAGGCAATTACAAATATCAATTTTGCTATTAAACATGCCCCCACTCCACAGAAAAAAGAAACGCTGAAAAAAGTAATTAAAGCAATAGAATCAGGAACATTCAATAGTAAAGGATTGCCAAAAGCCATCAATGATTTCTTTACTCAACACACTATTTTAATAACAGCTAAGCCTTTAGAATTTTACGATAAACTATTTACTGAAATTATAGACAGGTACAATTTCAATATCACAAGTAAGGTTGAGAAGAAAGAGCAGGAACGCAGTATTATTAACCCTAAAATTGTGCTGACAGTAAGCATCAAATAACTATGGCAGGAAAAATTCAATTGCAGCAGGCATTTCAAAAAACCTATGAATTGCCCTTATTTATCAAAAGTATATTATACCCTGTTTTTACCAACAGGGTTAAAATTTACCAATCTCCTGTAATTGAAACCAACAAAGCCAACACAACAGAACTAAGGGTAATTAAATCAGTGAAATGTTACGGCCAGATTGATTTGGATGATACGACTACCGTTAAATGTTATGAAATATTATTGAACCCTGGTGTAAGATTAGAGTATAACAAAGTAAGCATACAGCAGTATGTTCGCAAATTGCTAACTGCCGGACAGGCAATTTTGGTAAATTTCCAACAGCCGGAAGATAAAAATGTATGGCGGCTTAGTTTGGTAGCAAGTGATAGTAAAATAATTGATGATAAAATTGAACAGGTAAAAACCAATGCTAAACGATACACCTACCTGTTAGGTCCATCCGAAACCTGCCGCACAGCAAGTGAACGCTTTGCTGAATTAGAAGCATTGAAAGATATTAGCCTTGACAATTTGGTGAAGGCTTTCTCGGTGGAGAAATTAAGCAAATCCTTTTTTGATGAATATAAGCTCCATTATCAGGCATTCAACAGCTATTTGATAAATAGTAATTTTCGTAGCAGTGCTTTTGGTATAGAGAAACAAAAAGACGAGAACGCAGCAGAATACAAACCCATCCGTGATTTTGTTAAGAAAACTTTGGGTAGAATCGTTTTCCTGTTTTTTGTTCAAAAGAAAGGCTGGTTAGCTGCAAGCACTACAAAATATGTTGATGGTGATACTAACTTCATCATGAACCTTTTCCAAAAGAGTGGAGCAAATGAAACCTTTTATCCTAATCACCTTTGTAAGTTGTTTTTTGAGGCATTAAATACACAAAGAACCGGCGACCTTTATACATTACATTTTAAAGATGGGAAAAAGGAAGTTGTATGTGTACCATTTTTAAACGGTGGTTTGTTTGAGAAAGAAAAATTTGATAATAAAACAATCACCTTCCCTGCAAAATTATTTCATAACAAAGCCAATGATGAAGACCCAAAACATAGAGGCTTTTTGGACTTTTTGAATGCTTTTAATTTTACTATTTATGAAGACAGCCCCGATGACCATACCGTAGCTGTTGACCCCGAAATGTTGGGGCATATTTTTGAAAACTTACTGGAAGACAATAAAGACAAAGGTGCATACTATACACCTAAGGAAATTGTTCATTATATGTGCCAGGAGAGTTTAATTGAATACCTCAATACAAAACTCAATGTATTTGAAGTGCCACTTGGTTATACAGATAAAGGCTTAAATACAGCTAAGCCCAAAAGCAAGCCTCAACAATTGGCATTAACCCAAACCGACATAAGGGATAATATTAAGCGGCAGGAAATAGGAGACTTTGTAAAAAATAAAAATGCCAACGAGTTCATCTTTCAAAATGCAAAAGCAATTGATGGGTATTTAGATACTGTAAAAATTTGTGACCCTGCCATTGGTTCCGGTGCTTTTCCAATGGGTTTGATGCAGGAGATTTTTGCATTAAAAATGGTGCTGCATGATTTTGTATTTACCACCAGCAATGAACTGTTTCATTTAAAAGATTACGACCCACAAAATTATCGAAGTAATGTAAAGCTCAATATTATTCAAAACAGTATTTATGGTGTAGACATTGAACATGGTGCAGTAGACATTGCAAGGCTGCGTTTCTGGCTAAGCCTGATTGTAGATGAACAAATACCGAAAGCACTGCCTAACCTCGATTATAAAATAGTAACCGGAAATAGTTTAGTGAGCAAGTTTGATGATGAAGTTATTGATATTGATTGGGAGGTAAAAGCCGGTACTGATTCAACAAAGAAATTACAACAGCAAATACATAGTAATCTTGAAAAATTATTTGCAAAGCAAAAGCAGTTTTTTAATTATAAAGGTGATAAACCAAAACTACAAAATGAAATACGCAATTTAAAAATTGAAGTGCTGATAAGCCAGTTGCAGTTAGATAAATACAAATACAGCCAAAAAACTGTAAGCAACATCAGCCTGTTTGAACAAACCGCTAAACAAAAGCAACAAACAGCCGAAACTACCACTCAGTTAGCTGGCTATGACAAGGCAATTAAGAAACTTGAAAAATTGAAAGAGCAGCCCAATAAGCCTTTAGATTTTTTTGACTGGAAATTAAATTTCCCGGAAGTGATGAATAAAGAACTTAATCCTGATAATGGGTTTGATATTGTAATTGGGAATCCTCCATATTTGAATTTCAAAATGTATTCATCAGAAGATAAAGAAGTATTTAAAAGAACATATCCTGCAATATTTGACGGGAAAGCTGATATTTATTACTACTTCTTTATTTGTGCAGCTCAATTAGCAAAATCTAATGCCTTTATAACGTTTATAACTTCTCGTTATTGGCTTGAAGCAGAGTTTGCTTCTAAGCTGAGAAAGTATTTAGTTGATAACGTCACTTTTACTGAAATAGTTGATTTTAAGAATGTGACAGTATTTGACGGCATAGGGATAAAAACAGGTGTTACAAGTTTCACAAAGTCTGTATCAACCGAATATACATTTTATTATAGAGACCACCCAGGCAAAAAAATTGAGAAAGTTAATCTCAATGAGTTTCATAGTATTGAAATCCCTAAAACAAATCTTGTCAAATCCAGTTGGGTTTTAAAAAATACAGAAGGGTCTTCATTGATACGTAAAATCGAAGAAGATTCTATTTTATTATCAGATATAGCTCATTGTAAGCAAGGCATATTGACAGGGCTTGACAAGGCTTTTATCATTCCTAAAAGTTTAAAAATAGATGCCCCTAAAGCCTGCTTAAAACCTTGGTTAAAAGTTGGGGATGTCTTTAAATATTATTTTGATATACGGGAGGAAAGAAATCTTATCTATCCAATAACAATTAAGAAAATTAATGAATATCCACTTCTTTTAAATCATTTAAAGCAATTTAAAACAAAATTAGAAAATAGAGGTGAGGCTATTGCTGGTAATTACAGATGGTTTGACTTACACAGACCCAGAAATAGCGATTTATTTGATAGTCCTAAACTTATATGTAGATATAAGGCTTCACAAAACACATTCGCATTAGATGAAAAATTATATTATTCAAGTGCTGATACAACAATCGTAGTTCTTAAAAAGGAATTTCTTAAAGATTACAGCTTGAAATATCTACTTGCTTTAGTTAATTCAAAACTCTTGGATTATTATTTTAAAAGTTATGGTAAACTAATGGACTACCGATATGAGTACTACCCCGGTCCCGTTGGTAACATGCGAATAAAGAAAGCACCAAATCAGGAAAAGTTTGTGACATTAGTTGATAAAATCTTACTCAACATATCGGAAGAAAAAGCCATTGATAAATTGGAATCGGAAATAAATAATTTGGTTTATAAACTCTACAATCTCAAATATGATGAGGTGAGATTAATTGAACCAGACTTTGCTTTGAGTGAGGCTGAGTATGAGAAAATAAAACTGTAAATAACTAACCTTAAAAAATGGCTGATAATTTTATTCTTGAAGAAGTGATTGCCGAACTGGTTGATGGCAGTAAATCATTGTTAAGCCCTCTAATGAGGCTTCAGTACTTTGCAAAAAGAACAGGCAATAAAGATTTATTAGAATATGTTTTGGCAGAGTTAAATGGATATAAAGGGCAAATTGAAATTCCTGAGTATCGTACTTCAGGTGCTATTATACAGGTTGACATCCAGTTTGGCGGTGAAAAACATTCAAATTTGGAAATTCCTGTAGAAATGTTACCTGAACAGAACAGAGATGCATTCAGGAAATTTTATCTTACAGAATCAGTTCCCGTTTTAGAGCAAATGATTATTGAAAAAGATGATGCAAAAAATTACAGCCATTATCTTGTATTAAATCTCCCATTACCTAAGGTTCATTTGTTTCAGGATGCAGCAGAGAAATTGTATAAGAATCCTTATTATAAGGCTGGAGTAATTGGTGCAAGGCTTCTTACTAACCGCAATATTATTCCGAGAGTGTTAACAGCAGTGCGTTCACGGCTTCTTGATTTTTGCATGGAAGTAGGTGAAGCCTTTGGGTATAATATTGAAATAGAGTCATTCAATAAATCCCAATCAACCAATAACGAAAAAATTATACATCTTATGAGTACAGTAATAAATACTCACGGTGATGGCAATGTAGTCAACACCGGAGAAAATGCAAACATCAATGCAACTATAACAATTTCTAAAGGAAATAAAGACCAGCTAACAAAAAAATTCCAGGAATTAGGAATAGATACGGCAGACATTGAAGAAATTAATGAAATTGTTGAGGAAGAGGCGAATAGTCAGGAGAGTAAAAAACTTGGCAATAAAACCATTGACTGGATTACAAAAGTTTCTGGAAAGGCTTTAAAAGGGATAGGTTCAATTGCAAAGGAAGTAACATCATCAATGCTTGCCCAGATTTTGATGCAATATTTTGGCATACCGCCAATTAGTTAATTTAAGCCAATTAGTAAAATTAAAATGGCATCAACAGCAAGTTTCAGGGTTTTAAAAATCGAACTGCTTAATGTATTAAAGCAGATGCAGAGAGTGGAGAAGTCTGCTAAAAAGAAATTGAGTACACTGGAGGTTACAATAATTGATAATTACCTGCAACTGGCAATACCCGGCATTCAATTAAACATAAATGCTGCTACAAAAGGCAGTGCTAAGTTCACAGTCAGGTTATGGTACTTTGCTGATATTATTAAAGCCGAACAGGATAATACACTTCACTTTGAACTCACTGAAAACCGTCTTAGTTTAAGAATAC
>CAIRTF010000208.1 GCA_903881425.1 uncultured Chitinophagaceae bacterium
ATATTCTTAAAATTCTTCTTCTATCATGGGCACTTTGAAATCTATATTCCCTAATGAGTCTGTGATTCTTGAATAATTGGATTTCTCCCTTCATCTTGTACCATTCTTTCGGCAAATCCGTTCTCATACTTCTTTTTTAATTCATTAAATTGTTTGGTTAATTCCATTATCCTATTCCGTAATTGCTCATTTTCTAAGCTAATAATATAGGATTGTTTAATCTCATAATTATTTTTCATTTTTATTAAGTTTTAATAATAGAATACAAAATGCTATTGTATAAAAAAATATTATTTTACCCATCATAAATCTTCAGTTTTAGTATCATCCATAAATTTGCATTGTTTAACTGGATTAAATGCCCATTTATTATATAGATCATACATCTCATCAAATCTTTCTTGGTCATACCAAGCATTATGATACAATTCAGCCATTATCATTTGTCTTTCAAATGGAGTAAAATCTCCAAAAGTAGTAAAATTACTAGGCTCAATTGGTTTACCTAATATGTCTTCAATATTATTTGTCATTTATTTAATTTAAAAGTTTGCATTTACCATTAGAACGTGAACCTTACCAATTCTATTATATTTAATAACTTCTGGTAATTCCATATTATTTCTAATTCTGTACATAATGGTGTGTCTTGTTATAGGCATATTTGGATACTTTCTATTCTTTCTAAAATATTCTGGATTTATTTTTTGCGAATACTCCAATACACTAATTTGTTTTGTTTTCATTTATTTCAATTGTTTTTAAAATTTTAATAATAGGTTCAGAAGGTTTACCTCTTACAAGTTCTTCAAACATTTTTTCAGCTTCTTGTAATTTTGTTGTATATGATTCATTCACATGGTCACCATCTTTTTTAATGTGATACCATACTTGACCATTAACTTCTGTTTTTTCGATTAATTCATACTTTGCCATAATTGTTTGTTTTATTTGTTTATTAATTTGTTCTTCTTCAATTTGATTTTCTTGTTCTATATCTCTTTTAATTTCTTCCCATTCAATTTCCATAATTTAGTATTTTTTAAAGTTTATTATTATATTGTTTGTAACTG
This sequence comes from uncultured Chitinophagaceae bacterium, assembly GCA_903881425.1. GTDB lineage: Bacteria > Bacteroidota > Bacteroidia > Chitinophagales > Chitinophagaceae > CAILAF01. Next base: position 1,074 of record CAIRTF010000208.1, read on the forward strand.
AACTAAATATTCTTTTAGTCACTAGATAACTTTGCATTTCATTTAAATCATTGTATAAGCTAATAAAATCTCCCACATTAGGTGGTATAGTAAAGGGCAATTCAATATGTTCAAATGTCCCATCATCTTTGTTTAAAATAAAGGCAATTTCTGTTTGTTTTTTCATAGTTTTTAATTGTTAAAGTGTTTATCAAAAATTTCGTTAAAATAATTTTGTCTATTGGATGCTACGCAGTTAATTTCCTCCGCAAATTCATCCCATTGCTGATCTGATTTAATAATACCCCATTTATCGGCTAATGATTGCCACATAGCAATAAAATCTTCCATATCTAAATTGGGTAATGCTTCTGTCTTAAACATCTTATAAAATGTTTCGCAAAGTAATTTTTTGGTGGTTATTTCATTTTCCATTGTGCAAGGGTTTTAATTTCAATAAATAGGTTTAATGCAAAATAAATCACAAGGAATACAGGAACGCTGACAAGAAAAAACTTGAGCATTTCTAATGTTGAAATAATAGTTTCTTTTAATAGTTTCATAGTTATTTGTTTTTGTGAAAAGTAAAGGTAATAAATTTAATTTAATTAAATACAAGATTGTAAAACTTCTAGGCATAGCTGTTCGGGAATCTTGCTTCTTTCATATGCATTAGCAAGACCTTGCGTACCAGTGCGAGAGCCTCTAGGCGCTGAGATATGGCAAGAATCTCCATTTTTACACATTGGTCTAGGTATCCAAGTGTTGTTATTTGTCCAAATATCAGTAGGTTTCATCCTATCATCCCCATATTGGCAATAGGTTACTCCTTGCCTCTTGAACCTTTGCATAATTTGTAACGTCCTTAACATTCCCCTAGGATTTTCAATAAAGAAATATTGAGGCTGAAAATGGTCTATAATTTCAATAGTTTTTTTAACCAATTCAATACCTAATCTAGCTGTATCAGTCTTGGGAATAGCATCGGTTTCAGTCTTTTCCCAATTCCTTCCAATGGCTGCAACACTAAAACCAGTGCAAGGAGGAGAAGCCCATATAATATCGGGTTTAAACGGCACTTTTTCGACATCAAATTCCAAGATGTCTATTTGGTAGTTAATTCCTTCAAATGCCTCAAAATCGGAGGAAAATACTTCCCAACCAAGCTGATCAGCAACCTTCCCAACGGATCGGCTACCCGAGAATAATTCTAATACTTTCATTTTTTATATTTATTTGGTTACTAATTTGACGCTATATATCTCACAATCGATGCCTTCCATACTTTCAAACTGGTCTTTTAATAAGATACAAGCTTCATCTTCATTTTCTGAAGGGATTGGACTACTTTTTGTTATTTGGTATTCATCGGTATCGGGGTCAGAAAATCCAAAAGTTACTACATAATAGTTCATAAAATTTAATTTAATTGTTTATTTGATTGTTTATCTTCTTGTTCATTTTCAATGATTTCATAAAAATCGGGAGTATAAATTTTGTCTTTGTGGTCATACAATTCATACAATTTTAATTCGATACGCGCTTGTTCTATTGTATCAAATTCATCAATAAATATTTCCGTTTTTTTTGTTTGGATTTTAAATTTTTTCATTTTTTTGTATTTTTTATTTATAAATTACCCCATTGAGAGGCTATTGCTTGGGCTATTCCCTTAAAAGTTTTACTGCGGAGGCTTCTACGCTCTTCGGGACTCTTTGCATTAATCAAAGCATCATAATACCAAGTAGCTTGACGTTTTACTTTACCCGATTTCTTGTCAACCCATTCTTTAAACTCTCCCTTATCAACCACATTTGTAGCTACAAGTTTAGGCAAATTTTTAAGCCATAAACAAGTAGTTTTCGATGCCGAATCTCCAAACATCCAAGGCTGTACAATTTGGTCGGGCTTTCTAATTTGGCTTGAAATAACGCTAACGGGATTTTCAATTGCTATCCTAGGTATATTGCAAGACATCAATTTTTCAACAAAATCTAAAGCCTCGCGTTGGTTTTGATAGCGCTCTAGGTTCTTAGATCCATCCTTATTATATAAATGCCTAGCGCCACTTACCGATAAATAAGTACAAGGTGGATGCGCCACCATTAAATCCCAACCTTGGTCAATAAAATTGAATACATCCCCTTCTAAATGCCATTCGGGATGCCCACCAGTGCAAGGGAGAATGTCGCATGAATAAGCCTCGTGACCCAATGCCCTAAATTCCTTTGTTATTGCTTGTGATTCCTCACACGCTACTAAAATTTTCATTTTTTTTAATTTAATTGTTTTATCTAATGTAAAATTGCATTTCATAGTTAAGCCATACAATAACCACAATACGATAAACATAGTAGTATTGAATCGTTGGCAATAAGGTTAGCTTATGTCCTTCCCTTTTAATTGATGTTAATAGTTTCATATTTTTCTTTTTTGGTTTTTAATTTCTATTGTTGCTAGTGCATATTTTGTAATGGTTTCTAAGCTTTCTAGCTTAATTGTATCTTTTTTGTTTAAATTATGCAATTCAAGTAGTTTATGCATTTCTCTAATTTTTCGGTTAGAAATTTCCGATAATTCAAC
>CAIRTF010000209.1 GCA_903881425.1 uncultured Chitinophagaceae bacterium
AGCTATTATTCGTTTGTTGCAGATTTGTCAAATTCGAAATTCGAAATTCGAAATTCGAAATTCAATATTATTCTTTGCGATGCTCCTTGCAGCGGTAGCGGTACCTGGAGCAGAACACCTGAACAATTGTATTTTTTTAGTAATGAAAAAATAAATGTGTTTTCAGTTTTGCAAAAAAAAATCGTAAGCAATGTTATTCCGCAATTAAAAGACGGCGGTTATTTTTTATACATTACTTGTTCTGTATTTAAAAAAGAAAATGAAGAAGTGGCTGATTTCATTCTGCAACAATTTCCTTCACTGCAATTAATAAAAAAAGAATTGTTGGTGGGGTATAATAAAAAAGCAGATACAATGTTTGGAGTCTTATTTAAGAAAGTTTCAATTCTCCTCGCTGAATAATTCCACCTCCAATCACATCATCGCCTTCATAAAATACCGCACTTTGCCCGGGTGCAATGGATTTTACATTCTCATAAAAACGAGCACGGATGCCGTTTTCAGCATTGTATAGATTACTTAATGCGCCTTTGTCTTTATAACGAATTTTAGTAATTGCTTCCATTCCATCACTAATGCCATCATATTTTATCCAATTAATTTTACCTACTTGCATATCATTTTTTTCGAGATCATTTTCTTCTCCCAATACAACCGTATTGGTATCAGGATTGATGGCTGTAACATAAATCGGTTTACCAAATGCAATCTCTAAACCTTTACGCTGACCAATCGTATAAAACGGATAACCTTTATGCTGACCTAATTTTTTTCCATTGCTATCAACAAACCAACCACCTTCCACTTTTTCTTCCAAGCCTGCTACTTTACGTTTTAAAAATCCGCGATAATCATTATCAGGCACAAAACAAATTTCATAACTCTCACTTTTCTTTGCCAATTCAGGATAACCCATATCATGTGCCATTTGTCTTATTTCGCTTTTGCGATATTTTCCTAAAGGCAAAATGGTTCTGCTTAATAATTCCTGATCTAATCCCCACAGCACATAGCTCTGATCTTTTGTTTCATCCAATCCTTTGCTGATGACATAATGATCATTGGTATGTTTCCTGATTTCAGCATAATGTCCGGTGGCAATAAAATCACAATCCAATGCATTGGCACGTTTTAATAAGGCACGCCATTTAATATGTGTGTTGCACATCACACATGGATTCGGAGTTCTGCCGGCAAGATATTCTTCTACAAAATTTTCAATTACAAAATCACCAAACTCTTCTCTTATGTCTAAAATAAAATGCGGAAAACCATGATGCACTGCGGCTGCACGTGCATCGTTGAATGAATCTAAATTGCAGCAACCGGTTTCTTTTTTATTGTTACCGCTGCTGGTGGCATAATCCCATGTCTTCATGGTAATGCCCACTACTTCATAACCTTCGTTGTGCAACATCAAAGCAGTAACAGTACTGTCTATACCTCCACTCATGGCCACCAAAACTTTCCCCTTTTTACTCATGCTGCAAAGATAATACTTGCAGCTTAGAGCTATCAGCAATAAGCTTAAAGCCAATTTGCGATTGAAGGAATTTTCTTTGATGAAGATTAAGTAAATTATTTATTTTTATTATAACAGAATAGCTTTCCATGCTCAAATTTTTTTCAACTATAGTCGGGTTTTTATTTTTTGCCCAAAGTGTATGCTCCCAAATTACGCTTAATAAAAATTCAGTTGTAAAAAATGAAGAAGGAAACGTTTTGAGTTATGAAGAATGGCAATCATTAATTAAATCCCATGAATATGGATTGAGGGTTGAAAAAGGAGATAGCCCCTCATTTATTTTGTATAGACTCACTGAAATACAAAAATTTAAAGCCGATTCTGCCAGAGCAGCTTATGCTTCAACTGGCGGAAAATATATACCCAGCAAGTTTTTTACAATAGGAGAAAAAATTAGCTCATTTGTTGCAAAAGATATGGAAGGCAATAAATATGTTTTGAAAGATTTGAAAGGGAAAATTATTGTACTAAATTTTTGGTTTGTGAATTGCCAACCTTGTAGGATGGAGATTCCGGAACTAAATAAAATTGTAGATAAATACAAAGAAAATAATGATATTATTTTTTTAGCGATCGCATTAGATGAAAAATATGATATTGAACAAATGCTTTTAAAACTCCCGTTTAAGTATCATATTATTGATGGTGGCAGATACATTGCTCAAGGAAAATATGCCATAACAAGTTACCCAACGCATGTAATTATAGATAAAGAGGGCATCGTAAAATTTCATACTACAGGTCTTGGTCCGGGAACAATTAAGTGGATACAGAATACTATTGATGAGCTTCTAAAAAGCAATTAAGTAATTTTACCTACGTAAAAATACCTTAATAAAAAGGTGTTTTCCCCATTGTGGCGGTCAATGTTTTTGTCTAATTTTCCAAACTCAAATTTATTTACGAATTAAATGTACAGTTATGATCAAGTTACAAGTAATCGGCAATCTTGGAAAAGATGCCCTCGTTAACAATGTTAACGGAAAGAATGTGATTAATTTCACCGTGGCTCACACAGAGCGTTTTAAAGATGCACAAGGCAATCAAAAAGACAGAACGACTTGGGTGGATTGTGCTTATTGGACGGACAGAACGGCCATTGCTCCTTATCTTAAAAAAGGAACACAGGTTTATGTTGAAGGAACACCTGATGTAAGAACTTATACAACTCAAGATGGTCGTAATGGTGCTTCACTTACATTGCGCATTGTCAATGTTCAATTATTGGGTAGTAAACCAAATGAAGGTGGTAGTAATACTTATCAATCTGCACCACCGGCCTATGCACAAACAACTGCTGCTCCTGCTGCAGGTGAATTAACAGAGCCATTGGATGATCTTCCGTTTTAAAAATCCGTTTATCTTTTGCACAGGGCTGAATTACTTTTAGTGTTCAGCCCTTTTTTATTTTCTACTTTAGTGCAAATCATCTGTCAATGAAAAAATTATTGCTTGCGATTACATTTATTTTTTTTCAATCATATATTTTTTCTCAACGTTTGATTGATTATGTCAATCCTTTTATCGGTACTGCTGCGCATGGTCATACTTACCCGGGTGCAACATTACCATTTGGAATGGTGCAGTTAAGTCCTGATAACGGAACACAAGGTTGGGATTGGTGCAGCGGTTATAATTATAGTGATAGTTTAATACAGGGATTTTCTCATACACATCTCAGTGGAACAGGCATTGGCGATCTTTGTGATATTTCTGTAATGCCTTTGGTAAATATTGATCCGTCTATTCAAAAAATAAAAAGCTCTTTTTCTCATAAACAAGAAATTGCAACTCCCGGATACTATGCAGTGCTATTGAAAAAATTTGATGTATGGGCAGAATTAACTTCCACCTTACATTGCGGATTTCATAAATATACTTTCCCTGATTCAAAAAATGCTTCTATAAAAATTGATCTCGGATTTGCGATCAATTGGGATGCACCAACAGAATGTTCATTTAAAAAAATAAATGATTCCACTTTTGCAGGTTATCGATTTTCAACAGGCTGGGCGAAAGATCAAAAAATATTTTTTGCCATCAAATTAAATAAAATAGTTAAGAGTTTGAGTTTGTTCGCCAATGATCAATCCATCAATGCCAATGAAGCCAAAGCAAAAGATGTAAAAGCATTTTTACAATTTGAAACAACGAAAGGAGAACGCGTGTTGATGAAAGTTGGATTAAGCAGTGCAGATATAGAAGGTGCATTGGAAAGTTTGAATGAAATAAAAGATTGGAATTTTGAACGTATAAAAACAGATGCAGAAAATATTTGGGAAAGAGAATTGCGCAAACTGCAAATTCGTTCAGATGATATTGTATTAAAACAAACTTTTTATACTGCATTATATCATACGATGCTGGCGCCGAATCGTTTCAGCGATCGTTATGGAAATTATAAAGGCGTGAATGGCACAACGCAACATGGCAAATCAATTTATACAACAAGCTCTTTATGGGATACTTTTCGTGCAGAAAATCCATTGCTTACTTTAACACAAACAGAACTCGTTCCTTTCATCATCAATTCTTATTTATCTTTTTACGATCAAAATAAATTACTACCTGTTTGGGATCTGCAATTCAATGAAACCAATTGCATGACGGGCTATCATGCCATACCCATCATTGCTGATGCAATATTAAAAGGCATTACAGGTTTCGATTATGAAAAAGCATACGAGGCCATGAAAGCCAGCGCTGATCAGAATATTCGAGGCAGTGATGTTTATCGTCAATATAATTATGTGCCGCAAGATAAGGTGGGCAGCAGTGTTACCATTACATTGGAATATGCTTATGATGATTGGTGTATTGCACAAGTCGCAAAACGTTTAGGCCGATCGAACGATTACAGAGATTTTATGAAACGTGGTTTAAATTGGAGAAATTTATTTGATAGGAAAACAGGTTTTGCAAGACCAAAGAATAGTGATGGAAAATGGGTTGAACCTTTTGATCCTTATTATTCAGAGCATGATGAAAAGAAAGCAGCATATACAGAAGGTAATGCATGGCAACATAGTTTTTTTGTGCCGCATGATGTTTATGGATTGATGAATTATAGTGGTGGCCCAAAAAGATTTGCGAATAAATTAGATTCATTATTTACTGTAAGTTCTTTTGTGAAAGGAGTAAATGCATCGCCCGATATTAGTGGAATGATTGGTCAGTATGCGCAGGGCAATGAGCCAAGTCATCATATTGCTTACTTATATAATTATGCTGCGATGCCGGAAAAAACTGCAGATCGTATCAGGCAAATTTCCAGATTATATACTAATAAAGAAGATGGGTTATGCGGTAATGAAGATTGCGGACAAATGAGTGCCTGGTATGTTTTTTCTGTGATTGGTTTTTATCCTGTTAATCCGGCGAGTGGGGAATATGTGATTGGTGTTCCATTCACACAAGAATCGGTTTTACAATTGCCGGACGGAAAAGTTTTCAGAGTAGTGGCATTAGAAATGAATGAAAAAAATAAATATATTAAAGAAGTAAAATGGAATGGAGAAAAATATACAAAGTCTTTTATTAAACACTTTGATATTATGAAAGGTGGGGCATTAGAAATTACGATGGGACCGGAACCTGGAAAAGAATGGGGCAAAGCTGTAGATGATTTACCCGGAAGAAGTGTAAAATAATTTCAGCAAGAAAAGTTAGGCTATTATTTTATCTTGCGTTCATGCAAAAAATATTTTCTTATCAACAATTATATCAATTCACTTATTCCATTTTTATCGCAATTGGATGTAATAATGAAGATGCAACCACTGCCACCGAAGCTCTGCTGGCTGCAGATTTAAGAGGAATTGATTCTCATGGTATAGCACGCTTGGTGGGATATGTGCGTTTATGGGAAGCGCAAAGAGTAAATGCAAAACCACAAATAAAAATTGTTTATGAAACACCAAGCACAGCAGTAGTTGATGGCGATAGCGGTTTAGGTTTAGTAGTAGCACCTTTTGCCATGCAAGTAGCTATTGATAAAGCAAAAAATGTTGGAACAGGTTGGGTAAGTGTTCGTAATAGTAATCATTTTGGTATTGCAGGGTATCATGCAATGATGGCATTAGAACATGATATGATTGGTATGGCCATGACGAATGCAAGTGCATTGGTAGCCCCCACTTTTTCTATTGAAAGAATGTTGGGAACAAATCCTATTGCAGTTGCTATTCCTGCTAAAAATCAACCGGCATTTGTTGCCGATTTTGCAACAACTACTGCTGCGAATGGTAAATTAGAATTGTTGCAAAGAAAAAATGCAGATGCGCCAATTGGCTGGGTGCAAGATGAAAATGGAAATGATTCTGTTGATGCAAATATTTTAAAAAAGAACGGTGCATTATTACCATTAGGAAGCGATCGTGAACATGGTTCGCATAAAGGTTATGCATTGGGAAGTATCGTTGATATTTTTTCTGCTGTGTTAAGTGGTGCAAGTTATGGTCCGTGGGCACCGCCTTTTCCTGCTTATGTTTCGATGCCTGAAAATATGCCCGGCAAAGGGTTAGGGCATTTTTTTGGAGCAATGAGAGTTGATGCATTTCGTCCGGCAGATGAATTTAAATATCACATGGATAACTGGATTGAACGTTTCCGTAAAGCTAAGCCAGCTGAGGGTTTTGATAAAGTATTGATTCCCGGTGATCCGGAAAGAGAAATGGAAATCATCAGAGCAAAAGAGGGTATTCCAATTGTTGATGCTGTTGTTGATGAGTTAAAAAAATTAGGAGAGAGGTTTGATATTCAACTATAGATATTATTTAGTGAATTGATAAGCCCAATAGATTAATACAAATTGCAAAGGAATTCTAATCCATGCAATAAGTGGAGTGATGACGATAGATCCTAATTTTATGGGAGCTGCTTGTATCATATAAATATGTGCCGGTAAAAATGCAATCAGCATGGCAATAATTCCCCATGCAGCAACTGATTTGGCTGCAGGGAAAAGTAATAGCAGGCCACCAACTATTTCCGCAATACCTGCAGCGTAATTCAATGTTTCATGAGCCGGCAAATATGCAGGCATTAATTTTAAATAGGCTCTAGGATTTGCAAAATGATTCGTTCCTGAAACGATATAAAAAATACTCATGATGATTATGCTGATCTTACCCATTCTACTTTTTTATGAATTAAATATAACAATAAGCTTTGATTGATAAATGAATTGTTGAATAATGAACTGAAAGTACAAGTGAGTGACACAACTTTAGCCAAATAGCAAAACTTATGTTCGTTCACAAAACTTCTTCTTTTATTTAAAAGATTGAATGCAACATTCGCCTACATTTGCAACTTGTAAAAAATAACAGTTTATGAAAGTGATGAAATTCGGCGGAACCAGTGTGGGTAAGCCCGAACGCATGCATCAGGTAGCGCAATTGATTACCAAAGATGCAGAACCGGTGATCGTTGTATTGAGTGCATTAAGCGGCACTACAAATTCTTTAGTAGCAATCAGTGATTTTTTAGAAAAAGGTGACAAGGAAGGAGCTAAAAAAGCCATTGATGTGTTAGAAGCACATTATAGAAATTTTGTAAAACAATTAGTGGACAATGAAAATCTGCAAGCTAAAGCCAATGCAATTGTTACAGAACATTTCGAATTCCTGAATATCATTTTAAGAATATCATTCAGCGATGCATTGAATAAAGATATATTGGCGCAAGGTGAATTGATGAGCACCAAATTATTTTGTATTTATTTAGAAGAAAGAGGGATTGATCATTTATTATTACCTGCATTAGAATTCATGAGCATTGACGCAAATGAAGAGCCTCAATTATTAAGTATTCGCGAAAAATTATCTCATTTATTAGCGCAGCATAATGATAAAAAAATATTTATCACGCAGGGATATATTTGTAAAAATGCAAAGGGAGAAGTAGATAATTTAAAACGTGGTGGCAGCGATTATACCGCTTCGTTAATTGCAGCTGCTGCTAAAGCAAGTGTTTGTGAAATATGGACAGATATTGACGGTATGCATAATAACGATCCGAGAATTGTAGATAAAACAGTTGCCATAGAACAATTAAGTTTTGAAGAAGCGGCAGAGTTGGCTTATTTCGGCGCAAAGATTTTACACCCCACTTGTATATGGCCGGCTCAACAAGAAAATGTTCCGGTAAAATTATTGAACACGATGCAACCGGAAGCAGTTGGTACAACTATTACCAGAGAAGCCGGAAGTATTGGTGTGAAAGCAGTTGCAGCGAAAGATGGCATCATTGCCATTAATATAAAAAGTAGCCGCATGTTATTGGCATATGGTTTCTTAAGAAAAATATTTGAAGTATTTGAAAAATATAAAACATCTATTGATATGGTAACTACTTCCGAAGTGGCCGTATCTGTTACTATTGATAATGATGTGATGTTGAAAGAAATTATTCGTGAATTAGAACCATTCGGAACAATTGCAATTGATAAAAATCAAACTATTATTTCTATTGTTGGAAATGAGATCGAATCAACTAATGATGTGATGAAAAAATTATTTGATGCCATTGAAGAAATTCCGGTTCGTATGGTAAGTTACGGGGGTAGTCATCACAATGTTTCTTTATTAATATCTTCTGAATATAAAACCAAAACATTGCAGTTGTTGAATAAAGGATTGTTTGGTTTATGATTATAAAAAATAAATTATGTTAGCAAAGATCATCATCAATCGAAAAAGTGAGTGGTTAAACAGGCTGAGATCCTTTAAAGTATTTATTGATGATAAAGAAGCGGGTTCTGTTAAAAATGGTAACTCTGAAGAATTTCTGGTAGAAGAAGGCGTGCATAGTGTGCATATAAAATTTGGTTTGTATAAAAGTATTTCTTTGACTATCACTTTAACTAAAGGCGAGAACAAATTTTTGCTAACCAGAAACGGGATGAAATATTTTTGGCCTTTATATATCTTATTGTTGGTTGGTGTGGCATCAAAAATAATAATGATAAAGTTGGGTTTATATAATACTGATTGGTCTTCATATGTTCAACTGTTATTAGTATTACCGAGTCTTTTATATTTTTTATTTTATCTAACCATTGGCAGAAAGAAATATTTGGTTCTTGAAGAAGACCATGACAATATTTTCAACTCGTAAATTAAAAAGCCGCAATAAAATTTGCGGCTTTTTTTTGTAAAATATATTTTCAGTAATTAGATAATCATCAATGCATCACCATAACTGAAGAAACGGTATTTATCTTTAATAGCTTTTTTATATGCTTCCATTGCCAAATCATATCCTGCAAAAGCACAAGTCATAATTAATAAACTTGTTTTAGGTAAATGAAAATTGGTAACTAAGCTATCGGCCACATTAAAATTATAAGGTGGGTGAATAAAATGATTGGTCCATCCTTCACTTGGTTTCAATAGTTTCTGTGCAGTAAAACTTGTTTCCATCGCACGCATGGTTGTTGTGCCGATAGAACAAATACGATGCCCGGTTTCTTTTGCTTTGTTTACAATTCTGCAGGCTTCTTCAGGAATATTATAATATTCGGCATCCATTTTATGTTTGCTCAAATCTTCTACTTCAATCGGTCTGAATGTTCCCAAACCCGTATGCAGCGTAACTTCTGCAAAACGAATACCTTGTATTTCGCAACGTTTAATTAATTCTTTACTGAAATGTAAACCTGCTGTTGGTGCAGCAACGGCACCTTCATATTTCGCATAAACCGTTTGGTAACGTTCTTTATCTTCTTCATCAGGTTTGCGTTTAATATATTTAGGCAAAGGTGTTTCGCCCAAATGTTCCAGCATTGCTTTAAAACTATTATCATCATCATCCCATAAAAAGCGAATGGTTCTTCCACGGCTCGTGGTGTTATCAATTACTTCAGCAACCAATTCTTCATTATCGCCGAAATATAATTTATTACCCACACGAATTTTTCTTGCGGGATCAACAATCACATCCCACAAACGATTGGGTTTATTTAATTCTCTTAATAAGAACACCTCAATTTTTGCACCGGTCTTTTCTTTGCGGCCATACATTCTTGCCGGAAATACTTTTGTGTTATTTACTACAAATACATCTTTATCATCAAAATATTCTAAGATGTCTCTGAAATGTTTGTTTTCCATGTGCCCGGTTTTTCGGTGCACCACCATCATACGACTGTCTTCTCTTTTTTTAGTAGGATTTTGCGCAATAAGATTTAAGGGCAGATCGAATCTGAATTGTGATAGTTTCATGTTACGGCATGAATTTATTTAGTGATGAAAGTGTGCAAAGGTAAGGGAATGGCATCAATATGCCAATTGATTTGAAATGCTTGAAAATTACCGTCATTTATCAATGATATACCTGATAATTTCAAAAGTTTTTTATAAATGTTTGCATAATCATTAATGCATGGGCTATTTAGATAGATGTAAGTAAATTTTATGCAGCTATTTATTTTGTTGAACATCATTCCCCTAATTTTGCCGAGCAAACAGTTGTTAGTTTGTAAATACTATAACATGATTCGTAAATCTTGGTGGAAGATATTAGCATTTGTTCTGTTGATGTACACATCTTTAATGGGCTTTTTAGTAGATGTTCCTTCACCACCCGGTGTTCCTTTGCAACAAAGTATTCGTAATTTATTTTTTCATGTGCCCATGTGGTTTGGCATGATGGTATTGTTTACTGTGTCTTTAGTTTATGCCATCAAATATTTACGCGAACCTAATTCTTTGAATGATTATTATTCTTTAGAATATGCAAGAACAGGTGCAGTATTTGGTATATTAGGATTAACCACAGGTTCTGTTTGGGCAAATGCACAATGGGGTTCTCCATGGAGCGGAGATCCAAAACAAACAGGTGCTGCTATCGCTGTTCTTATTTACTTGGCTTATTTTGTTTTAAGAGGAAGTTTAAATGATGATGAGAAGAAAGCAAGAATAGGTGCAGTGTATAACATCTTCGCATTTTTTATGTTGTTTCCAACTTTATGGATATTGCCAAGATTAACGGAAAGCTTACATCCCGGCGGATTAGGCAGTGAAGGCAATCCGGGTTTAAATCCTAAAGATTCTACCCCCGAATTAAAATTGGTTTTCTGGCCTGCTGTAATTGGTTGGACTTTATTAGCAGTTTGGATAACAACATTGCGTATTCGTGTTCAAATCTTAAACGAAAAAAATAATTCATACAATGGATAAAATAAAAAGAGTTGCCGCCACCATTGCATTGGCAATGTTGAGTGTTTTTGCACAAGCACAAGAATTACCTACCAGCGATGGTATCATGAAAAGTAACGGCAAAATTTATGTAGTGATGGTAGTGGTGATTGTGATTGTCGCAGGACTTTTCTTATACTTATTAAATCTTGATGGTAAAATAAGTAAATTAGAAAAGAAGAATTAATGATTTGATTTCTTCTTTTTTTATGCGCTCTTGAATTTTCAAACGATTATTGCTCCATATAAAAACAAAACAATTATTTTATGTCAAATCAACCTTACAGCTTTTTTCATAGCGTTGAAAAGAGTTTTGATAAAGCTGCAAAATTTACCAAATGGGAGAAAGGTTTATTAGAACAGATTAAAGCATGTAACAGTATCTACAGCATGCGTTTTCCCGTAAAAATGGATGATGGAAGAATTGAAGTGATCGAAGCTTACCGTGTGCAACATTCGCAACATAAATCACCATGTAAAGGTGGTATTCGTTTCAGTGATGAAGTAAATCAGGATGAAGTAATGGCATTAGCAAGTTTAATGACTTACAAATGTGCCATTGTAAATGTGCCTTTTGGTGGCGGTAAAGGTGGAATTAAAATCAATCCACGTAAATACAGCACTTATGAATTAGAAAAAATTACTCGTCGTTATACCAGTGAATTGGTAAAGAAAAATTTTATTGGTCCGGGTATCGATGTGCCTGCACCGGATTACGGAACAGGTGAAAGAGAAATGGCATGGATCGTTGATACTTATGCTTCATTAAAGCCGGGAGATATTGATGCTGCAGGATGTGTAACGGGCAAACCCATTAGCCAGGGCGGTGTTCACGGACGTAAAGAAGCAACAGGTTTAGGCGTATTCTTTGGCACACGTGAAGTTTGTAATATGCCTGAAGTAATGAATAAATTAGGCATGAGTTTAGGTATAGAAGGCAAGCGTATTGTAGTACAAGGCATGGGTAATGTTGGATACTTCTGTGCGAAATTTTTCCGTGAGCATGGTGCAAAAGTAATTGCCATTGCAGAATACGAAGGGGCTGTTTTTAATGAGAACGGATTGAATGAAGAAGAATTATTTCAACACAGAAAAAAATCAGGAAGTATTTTAAATTTTCCTGGCGCAACTAATATTGAAAAAACAACTGAAGCATTAGAGATTGAATGTGATATTTTAGTTCCGGCCGCTTTAGAGAATGTTATTAACGGAAATAATGCACCACGCATTAAAGCAAAAATTATTGCTGAAGCTGCCAATGGTCCTTTAACACCGGAAGCTGATGAAATTTTTGTACAAAAAGGAGTATTGGTTATTCCGGATATGTATTTAAATGCAGGTGGTGTAACTGTCTCTTATTTTGAGTGGTTGAAAAATTTAAGTCATGTTCGTTATGGAAGAATGGAAAAAAGATTTACAGAAAATATGAATAGTCGTATTCTTTCTCAGATAGAATCTTTAACCGGAAAAGAAGTTGCAGAGAAAGAACGCAATTTTATTAAACATGGTGCCGATGAGATTGATTTGGTGCATAGCGGATTGGAAGAAACAATGATTAGTGCAACACGTGAGATCATGGAAATATGGCATAATAATCCAAGTATTCCTGATATGCGCACTGCAGCTTATGTTTCTGCAATTAATAAAGTAGGAACTTCTTATACTGAGTTGGGAATATTTCCATAATAGAACCAAATTTTATGCAAAGCCGTCATCCATTTATTTGACGGCTTTTTTTATTACATAACATCAGTTAATTTTAGCAGATATTATCGAATATTTTTTTTTGAAAAAAATACTACTCATATTATTCACGCTTAGCTTTCTCTTTGTACAATCACAGCAACATAAATTCATTGATTCAATTTTAAATCAACGAATCATTCATGTGCCAAATTATCATCTTTCTAATATTGGTAATGAAAGTTTATTGTTGAAGATGAATTTTGCAAAGCCTGAAATAGTTGATACTACTGGTATTTATCAGTTGATTGGTTCGGAGATTCTATCAGTCGATTTGGTTTTTACTGATTATCCTTCTGCCAATTCTTTAAAACCACTTAACAAAAAACGTATTCAACATTTAATTGCTTTATTACCTTTTTTAGTGAAACAAAATTCAATCAACTGGCAGATAATCAGACAAACAGGTGGTTTTGATTCTACTTCATCGAAAAATTTATTGCATGGTTTTGTGATCAATTACAGACATGCAGTAACAAAATCATCTTCATTAAAAGAATTGAATTATATCAAAACTGTGTTGAATGAATTGCCTAAACCAAAAGTGCTTGAAACAGCTAAATCCAAAACTATATCACCAAAACCTAAAGTAAGATATTGGGATGTGATCTATGGAAATGGTCAAGCACAAACCAATGCACCTGTTATTTATCCGCGTTATTTATATGGAAGAACTATCAAACAAATATTTAACAAAAAACCAAAATATATTGAAACAGGAGATAGTTTGATTGTGTATTCAATTAAAGAACCTATTCTGCAAAGAATATTATTGGAAGAGGAGAGAAAGAAATTTATACATGATGATTCAGTTTATGTTTGGTTGGATGCGAAACCCAATGCAGAGGCGACATATCCTTTGAATGAATCAAGAATTATTACAAAAACAAAAAGGCCATTACCCGATTCTTCTTTGATTAAAATTTTATTGCGTAATAATTTTACCAAAGCATTGATTGTTGCAGATGTTACTTCAAGCATGTCTGTTTATACTGCTCAACTATTGAATTGGTTATGTTATCAAAATAAAAACATACAATTCATTTCTTGTTTTAATGACGGCGATGATATGCCTAATGAAAAAAAGCAATTGGGCAATACAGGTGGTATTTACGGAGAACCTTTTATAAGCATCACCCAAGCTGGAAATTTAATTGAAACAGTAATGCAGAGAGGCTCCGGCGGTGATGCAAAAGAAAATGATTGCGAAGCATTACTGAAATCGATAGATATGTGTTTGGATTGTAAAGATATTGTGTTGATTGCTGATAATTGGGCACCTGTTCGTGATATTGAATTGGTTAAAAGAATTAAACAATCTGTGCATGTAATTATTTGCGGTGGCAATATTGGTATGCATCCTGATTATATTACTATTGCTAACTCAACCAATGGCACATTACATTTTATGAATGAAGATCTGTTAGACTTATCTTCATTAAAACAAGGAAAAGAAATATTGATCCGAGGAAAATATTATAAGCTGAATGATGCCGGATATGCGATAGAAGCAAATGCACATCAATAATCCGGAATGGCATGTAATGATAATTTTTGAGTTGTATCAAATCCAAAAACGGTTGTTCCGTTTGAAACAATCAAATAACAAACATCTAAAGATTGATTATAATTTAATATTTGCTCCACCACTTTATCATTCAATTCAACATTCATCTCTTTACATTCAACAATCATCCAGGGCTTTTCATTCTTATAAATAATGATATCGCATCTTCTTTTCAATTCACCCAAAGCAATTTCCTTTTCAACAGCGATTAGTGATGCCGGATATTTTTTTATTTGAATAAGGTATTGCAAAAAGTTTTGTCGAACCCATTCTTCCGGCGTTAGTTTGATCCATTGTTTGCGAACTTCATCAAAAATAAATTCTTTGCCGCCTTCTTCTTTAAAACGGAACCTATTATTGGGGTAATCAATTTTGATCATACAATAAAAGTAAATTGTTTATTTTTACTGATTAATAAAAAAGAACACTAAACCATCAGCAATATGAAAACGAAAGAAGATATCATTAAAAATTGGTTACCTCGTTATACCGGCGAAAAATTAGAAAACTTTGGTAAGTATATTTTACTCACTAATTTTTCTAACTATGTAGAAATGTTTGCCAAATGGAATAAGGTGCCGGTAGTGGGTAAAGACAGGCCATTTCAATGTGCTACTGCTGATGGAATTACCATTATTAATTTTGGAATGGGTAGTCCGGGAGCTGCTACTGTTATGGATTTGCTGGCAGCGATAGAACCCAAAGCTGTTTTGTTTTTAGGCAAATGCGGCGGATTAAAAAAGAGAAATAAAATTGGCGATTTAATTTTACCGATTGCAGCAATAAGAGGTGAGGGTACGAGTAACGATTATTTTCCGCCTGAAGTTCCGGCAATGCCTGCGTTTGCTTTGCAGAAAGCGATCTCTACAACTATTCGTGATTATAAAACAGATTACTGGACAGGTACCGTTTATACCACCAACCGTCGTGTTTGGGAACATGATGAAGCGTTTAAAGAAAAGTTGCAAGCAGTTCGTGCCTATGCTATTGATATGGAAACAGCCACCATTTTTACGGTAGGCTTTTATAATCATATTCCAACAGGTGCATTATTATTGGTGAGTGATTCGCCAATGGTACCGGAAGGCGTTAAGACAGAAGCCAGCGATAAAAAAGTGACTTCTCAATTTGTTGAAAGACATGTAAAGATTGGAATTGATTCTTTAAAACAATTGATCAATAATGGAGCTACGGTAAGGCATTTGAAGTTTTAAAGTTATTTGCGTTTTATTTTTATTGCCTCACTAACAATAGCGGGCTAAGCGATTAATCTTTCCACAAAAAAGGAAACAGAATTATTGCAAGCATCACTACCAAAATATCCAAACCCATTAATAAAAAGATCATTTGGGTTAATCCGTTTTGTACTACTTGTGCAAAACCGATAGAAGATATTTTCATCAACAATAATAACT
>CAIRTF010000210.1 GCA_903881425.1 uncultured Chitinophagaceae bacterium
CGCTACATGAAAATCAAGGACTTACGTTAAATCGTGGGTCCTTTGTTGTTTCTGCGTGAGGTTTGCGTGAGGTTTTGCGTGAGGTTTTTGTTATTTCTTTCCGAAAACACGAACCTTTAATGCTGACATTTCTACAGCGGTTAACAACTTTGGGTCGAGGTAATATTTCTCTAAAACTTGTTTTTTTACAAAGCAGTAATAGAATATTTTATAAACAAGTTTCTGATATAGCAAACGCTAAAAAATTCATAAGTGAAAGAATCAATAACAAAGAGTCAATCATTTTTGTGGCAGATGCCTTACTTTTAGCAGCTCAAAAACATGGTGCTGAAACAAATAGCAAATGGCTAATGTTACAAACTGCCAAGAGAAACAACTTAGCCTTTTTCTTTTTTATTAATATAAAGAAAATAGCTCAGCATTGTAAAAAGAATGAAATAACAAATTGCCAAGTAATGAATATTCATACCAGGTATTGCTGCTTTATTATAATCCTGAGTTTTTAAAAAGTTTAGAATAGAATAAGTATAAGGTATAAAATATCCAAATTTCCAACTTAGTGCACTTAGAGAGGCGACCCACAAGCCAAAACCGATTCCTATAGGGATCAAGAAGTTTTTGAATTGTAAGCATATTAGATATTGTAATGCAATAATAGGAAGGCAGTCTACAAAAAAATATAGATCTTCTTTAAAAATGGTAAGAAAAGGTATTGGATTTTTTGGGTAAGGCACTCCACTAATTATAAAATATGGAATAAGCCCAGATAAGAAAATGCCAATATTAAAGAAAATAAAGAACTGCAAAACCATTACTAATATTACTACTAGTTTTGAAAAAAAGATAGTGGTAAATGTAAGCGGAAGTGAATGTAATTGCTTCCATGTATTGTTTTTGTATTCAATTTGAGAGATTAAACTAGTAGCTAAAATTACCCCCATGGGCAATAAGAAAATGGCCATCGACTCCCAAGAACTTTGCCAAAGCTGACTCCAGAAAAAATCATTTTCATATATTGCCGGTAGTTTTTTATAGTTTATTAATCTTGCAATAATTATTATAATGGGAGTAAAAAAACCTCCTACTAAAACAAGCCAAGATGCAAGGCTGTTTTGTTTTTTAAGCCATTCGCTTTGAAAGCTATGTAAAAAAGAAATCATAATTTATAAATTGTTAATAAGGTTCATAAAAATGGTTTCCAAATCATTTTTGACAATGCTTACCTCGTATACTTCAATATTATTATTTACTAATTGTTGTATAATTTTTGCGATTTTATCCTTTGGAATAACAGGGATAAATATTTTTGCGCCTTCAATTTTTGAATGAATACCTTCTTTACTTAACATTTCAATTACACTTTCATTTTCATTGGTTTCAATTGAAATAAACAATAATTCATTTTGTTTGTTTCTTAATTCATCCAATGTTCCTTGAAACATCATTTCCCCTTTGTTAATTATTCCTATATGCGTTACTAATTTTTCAATTTCTGCCAATAAATGACTTGATATAATAATAGTAATTCCGTTTTCCTGATTAAGTTTTGTAAGTAACGCTCTTATTTCAATTATTCCATTTGGATCTAAGCCATTGGTCGGCTCATCTAAAATTAATAAGTTGGGATGGTGAAGCAACGCAACTGCAATGCTCAAGCGTTGTTTCATTCCTAATGAAAATTGTCTAGTTTTTTTACCTCCTGTATTTGATAAACCTACTAAACTTAAAACCTCGAGTATTCTTGATTTTGGACATTGATAAATTTTCTGTAACAAATCCAAATTTTCATAAGCTGTTAGATGTCCGTAAATGGATGGACTTTCAATTAATGAACCTATTTTACTTAAAATTTTAACTCTATTATTTTCAAAGGGTTCACCAAAGATTGTAATGCTGCCTTGCTGTTTTTTTAATAAACCTAATAGTAGTCTTAAAGTTGTAGTTTTTCCTGATCCGTTAGGGCCTAAAAAACCATAAATACTCCCTTCAGCAACTTTAAGGTTAATATCATTTAAAACAATTTCATTGTCTGAAAATTGGTGAACAAGATTAGTGGTTTCTAAACAATACATTTTCAAATGTAGACTTTTACTGACTATTTACATGCATGTATGATTAAGATATTGAAGTAAATTCGTATTAGTATTATTGAATACCTCTGTGTGAGGAAAACATCAGTCCAAATCGGTTGATTTCGGTTTTGTGAAAACATAACTAATTACAAATTAACATCTTTATTTTCTTGAAAAATCTTCATAACCCTGTGTGAGGAAAACACCCCCCCCGAAATCGGTTAAAATCCGTCTTTTTCTATTTTGTGAAATCATAACTAACTACTAATCAACGCGTTTTTTTTC
>CAIRTF010000211.1 GCA_903881425.1 uncultured Chitinophagaceae bacterium
AGCCTTTAACAGAAGAAGCTTGTTGTGCACCGGGTTGTTGTAATTAATAAATCCAAGCAGTTAAAACGAATGAGAAAATATTTTGCAGAGGGTATAGGAACTTTTGCTTTGATGTTTTGTGGTGCAGGTGCAGTTGTTATTGATGAAATAACAAAAGGTTCTGTATCTCATGTTGGTATAGCGATAACTTTTGGATTAATTGTCATGTCAATGATCTATTCAATTGGCGATATATCAGGAGCACACATGAATCCGGCTGTTACCTTGGCTTTTGCGATTAATAAAAGTTTTCAATGGAAAGAAGTGATGCCCTATTTAGTTAGTCAGGCTATTGGTGCTTTTGCTGCTATGTATATCCTGAAATTTTTATTTCCATCTTCCATTGTATTGGGGTCTACATTGCCATCCGGTGAAGCCATGCAGTCTTTTTTATTAGAGATCATTCTTAGTTTCTTTTTAATGTTTGTTATTTTAAATGTTGCAACAGGTTCAAAAGAGCAAGGGATGTTTGCCGGATTGGCTATTGGTAGCGTTGTTTTATTAGAAGCCATGTTTGCGGGGCCAATCAGCGGCGCATCTATGAATCCCATTCGTTCTTTGGCTCCTGCAATTGTTGCAGGCCATTCAGCATATTTATGGATCTATTTATCTGCTCCTTTTATAGGAACCATCCTCGCAGTATTCTTTTATCGTATCATAAAAAATAAATCATGAAAAAGAAACTCCTTTTTGTTTGTATAGAAAATTCCAATCGTTCGCAAATGAGTCAGGCATTTGCAAAAATCTATGGCGGCGATGCAGTGGAAGCCTATAGTGCAGGCAGTAAACCGAGTGGCATTGTTAATCCTAAAGCAATTGCTGCGATGAAAGCGTTGGGTTATGATTTGAGTACACACGATAGTAAAAGTTTGGATGAGGTAAAATCCTTTGCACCTTTTGATGCTGTGGTAACCATGGGTTGCGGTGATGCTTGTCCATGGATGCCAGCTAAAAAATTTATCGATTGGCAAATACCCGATCCGAAACATATGGAACCCAATGAGTTTAATAAAGTAAGAGATTTTATAGGTGAGCAAGTAAAAATGCTGCTGCAAGAACTCGATGTTGAAATTTTATAACAGGCTTTGAGTGCCTCATACAGACAATAACAACAACTTCTGCCGACAATCATTCCCAAAGTTTGTCCACATATTTTTTCTTTAATTCTTTTAATTTTCCAAAAAAAGCTAACTTTAAGATTGTCAAAATGCTTGGACAAACTTAAATACTGAATGTATGAGAGGAGTAAACAGAGTTATGTTGATCGGCAATTTGGGTAAAGACCCCGATGTGCAACATTTAGAAGGAAATATTGCTGTGGCAAAATTTCCCTTGGCTACTACCGAAACATATAAAGACAGAACCGGTAAATTGGTATCGCAAACAGAATGGCATACGGTAGTGTTATGGCGTGGCTTGGCAGAGTTGGCACAAAAATATTTACACAAAGGAAGTTTGATTTATGTGGAAGGCAGATTGCGCACCCGCAGTTGGGAAGACAAAGAAGGCAATAAAAAATTTGCTACCGAAGTAGTAGGTGATAATTTAATTATGCTGGATAAAAGAGGAGACGGGCATGGGACTGCTGAAGGATTCAGCGGAGATGATACACCACCATTACCGGAAACAGGAGAAGTGTTACCATTTTAACAACTTGATGACAGAAGTTATATTTTTACATCGTTTCCATGAGGCCGATATTTGCATCGGCCTTTTATGATACACTGATTGTTTAATTAAATTGTATATTTTGGATTATCATTCGGAGTCTTTCTTATCTTTTCTTTTTACTGCTATTAACTTGCAAGGCAGTTCCGTTTTATTGGTATTGTTGTTTGGATTGTTGACTTTGTCATTTGTAGTAAGTGGCGCAGAAGTAGCGTTCTTTTCTTTAACCTATAAAGACATCAATCTGCTTAAAACAAAACAACTGCCTGTTTACAAACGTATTCTCGATCTGTTGGAGAATCCTAAAATATTATTGGCTTCATTGATTATTGCCAATAGTTTTTTAAATATCGGTATTATCATCATCTCTAATATTTTAATGGATGATCTCTTTGCTTTCAGTGCCAGTTTTGAATGGATACAATTTATTATAAAAGTAGTTATTGTAACAGCTGTATTGTTATTGTTTGGAGAAGTGATGCCGAAAATATTGGCCAATCAAAATAATATTCGTTTTGCAAAAGATGTGGGCCCGGTAGTAGAATTAACGCATTATCTGTTCAAAGGGTTGGGCAAATGGTTGGTAAAATATTCCGACTTTATTGAAAAAAGATTAACAAGTAAATCCAGTGGGGCTATTACCAATGAAGAATTGTATCATGCCATTGATATTACAGATACGGGCACCAACGAGAATGAAAAAAATATTTTAAAAGGTATTTTAAAGTTTGGAAATATTACTGCAAAAGAAATAATGAAAACCAGATTGGATGTGCATGGAATTGATCATGATGTAAGTTTTACAACAGTATTGAAACAAATTGAAGAATATCATTACAGCAGAATGCCGGTGTATAAAAATGATCTCGACGAAGTAGTGGGCATATTGCATACAAAAGATATTATTCAGCATTTAGATAAACCTGCCGACTTTGATTGGCATGTATTGATGCGTCAACCTTTTTTTGTACATGAACAAAAATTAATTGAAGATCTGTTGAAAGATTTTCAATCGAAGCGCATTCATTTTGCTGTTGTGGTTGATGAGTTTGGCGGTACCAGTGGTATTGTAACATTAGAAGATATTTTGGAAGAAGTGATTGGCGAAATAAAAGATGAATTTGACGAAGAAGAAACGGGTTTTAGAAAAATTGATGAGTACAATTATATTTTTGAAGGGAGAACCATGATCAATGATGTATGTAAGATTATGGAATTGCCCGATGATACTTTTGATGCATGGAAAGGAGAAAGTGATTCGTTGGCCGGATTGATCTTAGAATTGGCAAAAGAAATTCCTAAGGCAGGTCAAATAATTTTTTCAGGAGAGTTTGAATTTGCTGTGTTGGAAGTAACTAAAAATCGTGTTCAAAAAATTAAAGTGACCATTAAACCGCAAGTGAGTGAGTAAGAGAGTCCACAATCCACAGTCCATAGTCCATGGTTATTCCATTTATAAATTGTTACAGAATATCAGTCGCTCTAAATTAGTATTAGTTGCTATGGTCTATGGACTATCGTCTATAGTCTTTACTTCCTGCAACAGCCCTTACACACCCAAACCCAAGGGGTATTATAAAATAGATTTTCCGCAACGGTCTTATCAATTATTTGATCAGCCGGGCTATCCTTATACATTTGAGTATCCGGTGTATGCTAATGTGGTAAAGGATTCTACGTTCTTTGGTGAAGCAGTGGAGAATCCCTGGTGGATCAATATCAACTTCCCTCAATTCAACGGAAGAATTTATGTAAGCTATAAAGAGATCGGGAAGAACAAATTTGAAAATTTGATCAATGATGCATTTACTTTATCCAATAAACATTCAACCAAAGCTTATTCAATAGATGATTCATCCATCGCTACCAATAATAATATTCATGGAAGATTTTTTAAGATAGGCGGAGATGTGGCAACAGCCAATCAGTTTTTTTTAACGGATTCTGTTAAACATTTTTTACGCGGTGCTTTATATTTTGATGCCACACCGAATGAAGATTCATTGGGTATTGTGAATCAATTTTTATTACAAGACATGAAGCATCTGGTGAATACTTTTAAATGGAAAGTAAAATAATGGATGGATTTTTGGTTTTAACTTTGAATACTTATGATAGTAATAGATAATAAACTGATTAGTGATGAAGTAGCAGAGGAACAATTTGTTTGCGATCTCAACAAATGCAAAGGTGCTTGCTGTGAAGATGGTGATGCCGGTGCACCACTCACTAAAGAAGAATTAGATCATTTGGTTAAATACTTTGATGTGATTAAGGATTATCTGACCGAAGAAGGATTGAAAGAATTACAAAGACAAGGGAAATATGTGTATGACAGAGATTTTGGTTGGGTAACACCCACTGTGAATAGTGGTATTTGTGCCTATGGTTTTAAAGATAAGAATGGTGTAATTATGTGCGGTATTGAGCAAGCTTACAACGATAAAAAAATCGGATGGAAGAAACCCATCAGTTGTCATTTGTTTCCAA
This sequence comes from uncultured Chitinophagaceae bacterium, assembly GCA_903881425.1. Classification (GTDB taxonomy): domain Bacteria; phylum Bacteroidota; class Bacteroidia; order Chitinophagales; family Chitinophagaceae; genus CAILAF01. Next base: position 4,198 of record CAIRTF010000211.1, read on the forward strand.
TAAAGATTGCAACCAGTAAAAGAGATCCTGATGTAGAGTATGTAAATTATGAACCGCGTGAAGATATTTGTTCAGCTGCATGTGGTTTGGGAAAAAAATTAAAAGTACCCGCTTATGTTTTTTTAAAAGATGCATTGATCAGAAAATATGGAGAAGCATTCTATGATCAATTAGATGCAACGGCAAAACATATGAAAGAGAATGAAAAGTAAATGGTCAATAGTGAATGGGTGAAACCGTGAAAGTTCGTTGATTCACGAAGAAATGCTTTGCGCAAGTTTGTGTCTTAGTGTATGCGTTGTTCAAAAAAAGTTGAATAAAGTTTTAGTGTTGAAGTGAGTGACACAACGAAGCTTAATAGAATTACAAAAGCCGATAACAAAAACTAAATGAGTAACAAAGCCACATCATTTATTGCAAAGAGTACTGTGAAAGCTGCTGATTTAGAGCATCGCAGAAAAATTAATTTCAACATTGGCAAATACAATGCTGTTGTGCCGCAGGGTAAATTACAATTCGATCAATTGACTGTTGCACGGGAACGAGCCAAGAATACCAAGTGGCGTGCCATTGAACATTTGGATAATTATTTGGAACATTTTGAAAAACAAATTGCTGCTCGTGGTGCAAAAGTGTTGTGGGCTGAGAATACACAACAGGCTTTGGATGAGATTGGTAAAATTTGCAAAGAAAAAAATTGCAAAACATTGGTGAAGAGTAAGAGCATGGTGACAGAAGAAATTCATTTGAATAAATTTTTAGAAGAACAGGGTATTGAAAGTGTGGAGACTGATCTGGGAGAATATATTCAGCAATTGGATGGAGAAGCACCGTATCATATTGTTACACCGGCCATGCATAAAAGCAAAGAAGATGTGGCCAGATTATTTGCCGATAAATTAGGCGTACCGAATGGTTTAACTCCCGAAGAATTAACACAGATAGCCAGAATAAAATTGCGTGAAAAATATATTAGTGCTGAAGTAGGTGTTACAGGTGCTAATTTTATTATTGCAGATATCGGTGCTATTGCTGTTACAGAAAATGAAGGTAATGGAAGATTGAGTTGTGCTTTTCCTAAAACACATATTGTTGTTGTTGGAATTGAAAAAGTAATTCCATCCTTGAATGATCTGTCATTGTTCTGGCCTTTATTGTCAACTTTTGGCACCGGACAAAAAGTTACTGTTTATAATACCATCATTGCCGGTCCGCGTCAACCAAATGAAACAGACGGACCTGAAGAAATGTATGTGATCTTATTAGACAATGGCAGAACCAATTTATTAAAAGATGCTGCTACCCGTGAAGCTTTGTATTGCATTCGTTGCGGTGCCTGTTTAAATGCATGTCCGGTGTATAAAAATATTGGTGGCCATAGTTATGAAACTACTTATAGCGGACCCATTGGCAGTGTGATCACACCGCATTTAAGCGGCATGAAAGAATACAAACATTTAAGTTATGCATCTTCTCTTTGTGGTAACTGCACAGAAGTTTGTCCGGTGAGAATCAATCTGCATGAATTATTATTAGAGAACAGGCATGAATCTGTTGTGGAAGGAGATAGTTCTTTAGCAGAACGTGTTGCCTGGAAAGCCTGGAAGACAGCGAGTTTGAACAGAAGCATGATGAATATGGGTAATGGCAAATTGAAAAATAAAATAGTCAATAAAATTTTTAAAGGTTGGGTTGCACAAAGAACGGAGTTGGAATTCAGTGACAAAACATTTAATCAAATGTGGAAGGAAAAGAACCATGATTAATTTGATTCAAAAGAATTGATTAGTGAAAGATTATTTTTAATGAGTGTTCATTTACGCCTCACATATTAGCCCAAGGTTTCAATACATTGTAAACACATTGTTGGGTAAGGGTGTATTGATTACAGATTCAAAAGAAAAATTTCTTCAACAGCAAGGTTTTAAAATTAATTACTCAAATGAAAGATTGAGTAATGATGCATTATTCATTCAGCCGCATGTATTATTGTTTGAAGAAAATATTCAATATCAAAAGATTGATTGCTTTGAATGGAATGGGGTAAAAGTTTTTTTTAAAACGGATGGAGATATTCCATTTGATATTTTTGCTGCTGCATTTTATTTGATCAGTCGTTATGAAGAATATTTGCCGCATGAGTTGGATATGTATGGAAGATATAATCATGCAAACAGTTTGGCGTACAAAGAAAATTTTCTGCAATTACCATTAATCAATCTTTGGTTAAAAGAATTAACAAAAATCAATTCAGTATTCAACATTCAACATTCAACATTCAACTTCATTCCCACTTACGATATCGACATTGCTTACGCTTATTTGCATCAACCATTCTTTAAAAATTTATTCGGCTTTTATAGCGACCTCTTTAAGTTTAATTTTGAAAAATTTACAGAACGAAGCAATGTCTACAGCGGCTGGAAGAAAGATCCTTATGATACTTATGATTGGTTAGATGCATTGCATCAACAATATCATTTACAACCGATCTATTTTTTTCTCTGCATCATTGAGCGAGGTGAGTACGATAAAAATATTTTGATCAGATCAAAAGCGATACAAAAATTATATCAATCCATTGCTGATAAATATAGTGTAGGTATTCATCCATCCTGGAAAAGTGCTGTGCAGATGACAGATGACAGAGAACAGATGACAGAGAAAAAAAGTTTGATTAAAAGTGAAATAGGAGTACTAAAAGAGATTATTCAACAAGATATTGTTTCAAGTCGGCAGCATTATTTACGTTTCACTTTACCGGATACGTATCGTCAATTGATTGCATTGGGAATGAAACATGAATATTCCATGGGATATGGCAGTATCAATGGTTTCAGGGCATCTTATGCATTGCCGTTTTATTGGTTCGATCTGCAAAAAAATAAAACAACCGAATTAATGGTTCATCCGTTTTGTTATATGGAAGCGAATTCGTTTTTTGAACAAAAATATTCGGCTGAACAGGCAAGAGAAGAATTGCAGCATTATCATGATATAGTAAAATCTGTAAATGGAGAATTGATTACCATCTTTCATAATCATTTTATTACTGAACAACCACAATGGATTGAATGGAGAAATATGTATGCTGATTTTTTAGAAAAGAATTATAGTTAAATCTCATTCTCTATCGGCTCAGTAGTAGGCACTTCTTTCAAAGAATGATTGACAAGATACACGCCAATAATAGTTATCACTGTTCCGATTAAAATATTGATGGTTAATTTTTCGCTCAATAAAATGGAACCAACAATCATGGCAACAATTGGATTGATATATGCATACAAAGACGCAATCGCTGCAGGCAAATGTTTCATGGAATAAATAAAACAAACAAATGCAATGCAAGAGCCAATCAATACCAAATAAGCAATGGCTAACCATGTTTGCACAGGTATGGCTGAAAGAGAAATATTTTTTCCGGATGCTAATGACATCATGAAGATAAAAGGTGATGCCATCATCATTTGCCAGCCCATTCCGTAATATGGATTGATTTGTAATTTTTTTCTGGCAACAAAAATGGTTCCGATACCCCATGATACAGTTGCAATTAAAGAAAGCATCACACCAAATAAATACTCACCTGAATTATGATGAAAGGCATTATCGTAAAATACTACGCAAATGCCTGCCAGGCCTAATATCAAACCAATAAAAGTAGCAACAGTATTTTTTGTTTTGAAGAAGAACATTTCAATCACTACCACACATAAGGGATAGAGTGCTGCTATCAATGCTGCTAATCCGCTTGATAAATATTTAATACTCCATGTGGCAAATCCGTTGGCAATGATGAGCAGAAAAAAACTCATCACCCATAATGGTTTTAATTGTTTGAAGGAAGGAATGCGTTCACCTTTAATGGTAAAAAAAACAATGTAGATCAATCCCGCAACAAACTGGCGGATGGCTGAAACCTGCAATGGCGGCGCATTGGTAACGGCTACTTTACTGGCCACCCATGTAGTACCCCAGATAACGCTGGTAGCAGCTAATGCGATATAGGCTTTTTGTTTAGTAGTAAATGCCATTCGGGAAGAAGTTATAAGTGATAAGTATTAAGTTGTAAGTATTAAAGAACTTATGACTTAATGCTTACAACCTAAATTAATGTTTAAAATGCCGCATACCTGTTATCACCATTGCTAAGTTATGTTGAACACAATAATCAATACTGTCTTTATCACGAATAGAACCGCCGGGTTGAATGAATGCTTCAATGCCTGCTTCATGTGCAATTTGAACGCAATCATTAAAAGGGAAAAATGCATCACTTGCCAATACTGCACCATGCAGATCAAACTTGAATTGATTGGCTTTATCAATTGCCTGACGTAATGAGTCGATACGAGATGTTTGTCCGCATCCTTTGCCCACCAATTGCATGTCTTTAATTAATGCAATGGCATTACTCTTTAAATGTTTGCAGATGATATTGGCGAATGATAAATTTTCTTTTTCTGATGCAGTTGTTGCTCTGCCGCCTGCTTCTTTCCATTCATTGTAGTTACCCGCATCAGCATCTTGTGTTAATGTTCCGTTTAATAATGTCTTACTTACATTTCGAGTTTCGAATTTTGAATTCTGAATTTGCAACAAGATTCTGTTTTTCTTGCTCTTTAATATTTGCAAAGCTTCTTCATCAAAATGCGGAGCAATCAATACTTCAAAGAATATTTCATTGATAGCATCAGCCGTAGCTTTATCAATAGTGCCATTGCAAACCAATACACCACCAAATGCACTTTCAGGATCACTAGATAAAGCCGCATCCCATGCAGATTTTACACTATTGCGTTTGGCAACACCGCAAACATTGGTATGTTTAATAATGGCAAAAACTTTTTCTGCATCATCAGCAAATTCTTGTATCAATTGAACGGCTGCATCAACATCCACCAGATTATTATACGATAATTCTTTGCCATTTAATTGTGTAAACAATTCTTTCAGGTCACCATAAAAAACTGCTTGCTGATGTGGGTTCTCGCCGTAACGCAATACTTGTTTTACGGAAGAAGTTTGTGTGGTAGTATTATCGGGATTAAAATAATTGTTGATGGCAATATCATAATTCATCACTACTTGAAAAGCTTTTGCAGCGTAAGCTTTGCGTTGTTCGATAGTTGTTTCTCCATTTTGTTCATTCAATAATTTTTCTAAAGAAGCATAATCATCTTTTGCGGCGATTACTAGTACATCTTTAAAATTCTTGGCTGCAGCACGTATCATGGATGGTCCGCCGATATCAATTTTTTCAATGATTAATTTTTCTTCAGAAGTATTTTTTAAAGTTTCTTCAAATGGATAGAGATCAACAATCACCAGATCAATTTCAGGAATTGAATATTGTTTCATTTCAATCAAATCCTGCGGCTCATATCTTCTTCCTAAAATACCACCGAATACAACGGGATGTAAAGTTTTAACTCTGCCACCTAAGATGGATGGATAGGTTGTTAAACTTTCAACAGCAAGGCATGGAATACCTGCGGCTTCTAAAAATTGCTGTGTACCACCGGTTGAATAAATTGTAATATTTAAGTCGTGTAATTTTTTAGCGATGGGTGCTAATCCATCTTTGTAAAAAACAGAAATAAGTGCTGATTGGATTTTCTTACCCCCATCCCCTGAAGGGGAGTTTGAATTTGACATAGAAATTTTTATTTAATTTTTTATATTTCCCTGCAGGGATCAGGAGCTAAAGCTCCATTTCAAAAGCGCCTTGCTCAGAAACAGAATGATGCCGCAAATGTAGTTGCTCGCAATCTTTTTTCCATTTGTTGATTTTCCACAATGGATTGCTGCTGTCGAATACGATTTCCTCACAATCAAATGCAGCAGCCAATTCCTCCATATTCAGTTTGGGATTCTGTGATATGATGAGGGCACTTACCTTAATTTTTTGCATATCTGGTGATGAATAAATGGGTTTATCAACAATTATTACATGCTTTGTGGCTGAATGAATGATATTATTTTCGAAATATACATTTTCTAGTGTAAGGGTTGGAGTGATTCTATTTAAAATTCTTGCGGGCTTTAAATGAAAGTTTCTCAAAAAACCATCTTCCTTCAGTGCATCATCTCCAATGAATTGATATTTTCTTCCATCAATCAAATCAATGGCTTGATGTTGCGGAACATTATACACGATTATTTTTTGTTGCTGATATTTTTTAAAGATATCTGCACATCGAATTGCTGAAAAGAAAACCATAAAACTTAAAGCAAGTATCAATGCATTCTTTTTTTTCTTTATCAACCAATATGCAATACTCATGATGAATAAATAAAGAATTATAGTTTGAATGGAATTGATTTGAATATTTTCCCAGGAAGAAAATGGGATCGAATTGACATTGATAATAAAACGATTCATTAATTCGATGCACCAATTGACCGCATCGCCAACTATTTCGTTGAGGATCTCTAATTTGCCAACCATTAATAATAGTAACTCGCCATATAATATCAATCCGGAAAACGGAACGGCAAATAAATTAGTCAATAAAAAGAAATTCGGGAATTGATGAAAATAAAATAAGATGATGGGCAATGTAAGAATTTGCGCAGCAATGGTCACGGCATTTAATTGCCAGATATTTCGCAATAGTTTGTTTTCAAAATAAAACCAATGATTAATATTTTTTTGAAATAATACAATACTTAATACTGCTGCATAACTTAATTGAAAGCCTACATCCCATAAACTATAGGGATTGAATAATAATATTACAAATGCCGATGCGGCAAGATTATTATAAATATTAGAACGTTTATTAAAACTTGTTCCGATGATAATGAAAGAGAACATTACAGTGCTTCTTAGAATAGAAGGCGCTGCACCTGCCACAAAAGTGAACGACCATAAAATGAATAAGATGATAATGGGTTGCAACCATTTCATCAACTTGAATTTTCGAAAAGGTTTCAATACAAATAATAATAAGCCATAGATCATGGCAATATGTAAACCGCTGATGGCAATGATGTGTACTACACCCGTGTTACTGTAAGCCTGAACAATATCTTTATCTAAATCGTCTCGATAACCGATCAATAATGCTTCGGCAATACCTGCTGCATCAGCATCTTTTATATTTTCTTTTAATACAGATAACACATTTCTTTGTGCCGAAAAAATGGATTCCTGTAAAAAAGAAACTTCTTTATCCGGAAGGATACTATAATTGTTTTCATCTAAGAATACCTGCGCATAAATATGTTGAAACGCACAATATTGTTTGTAATTGAATGCACCGGGATTACCCGAATTGGTAATGAGCTGTAATGGTTTGTGTATTATCAGTGTTGAACCATATTCAAGATTAGGTTTACCATTTTCTTTTTTAAAATACAGAATGATATTGCCCTTGATTTTTTTCCATTCATGATCAATGAAAACAAAATTTGCATCAGCAACTGCTTTATATGATTTTGTTTTTTCGGTCAGGGGTTCTTGAATGGTTACTTGAAAAATGGAATCAGTAGAAATATTATTTCCGATCCATTCTTTATTATGTTGTATATCGTTAGAATAATAAACAGAATAACCGACGCAAATAAATATTATGGATATAACAAAGCCACTGATCCAACTCATCATGTATTTTAAAGATGGTGAAAGGAAACTATAAAAAATGAACAGTACAATAGATGCAGTTGTTAGTAAGGCAGTGAGTAGGATAGGGATGGTTAAGTAGTATGATAAAATAATTCCTGCAATAAGCGGCAATAGTAAGCGCAGAAACGGGACTTGCTTCCAAATGGGTTGTATAAATTCTTTCATGAAGAATGAATAGATTGAACGAACAATAAATTAGTTGAAACTTCGTTTGGGGGGAGCTTGGATAAAGCTAAAGAAAATTTCCCCAACAAATTTTTCAAGAGAGAAAAACTGTTGAGGAAATTAATTGGGTTGCATCACTGGATATTGGATTTTATAAAACGGGAATTGTGCTAACCCAGATGCAATATCATCGTTATTTTAAAAAAAATAAATCCTTAAGCTCAAATTAATGACGGTATTATTTCCCATCTTTTCACGGTAATTTCAGACCGTCTTTTCACGGTGTATTTTTCAAATATTTCACGGTTTTTCATACCGTCATTTCACGGTTTTTTAATCTTTTATGAATGAGATTAATTCGTAATCGGTTGATTATCACAGATTTTTTTCAAAAATCAATACTTGCTTAGTTTTAGTTTTAAGGTGTAATTAATCTTTTCTCATCTAACAACCCAGGAACTATGCAAACCATAACCAAAAAATCCTTAAAGGTCGGAAAGTACGTAAACAACGCCCATGTTGACAAAGTAATCAAAAATTACAAGCAGGAAAGATGGGTGCAAAACAGTGAAAAAATTGGTAAAGAAGACTCTTTAAGCGCTTGGTGGAGCATTGAAGAAATGGAAGAATTTATTGAACAAGCCAAAATGTACGGTGCTGATGGCGTAAAATTTCATTTTGCTGCTTACGATAAAGATTATCAGGAACAACCTCAATATGCAGGCAGACAAACTTTGGTAATGGTAGGAACCAAACAAAAACAAACTGCCAATGGCGTGAAGAATAAAGATATTTATGTGCAAACAGACAAAGGATCACAAATATTGGCTTACAATGCTGCTTCACTTTGTCCTCCATTCTGCGGTAGTGATACATTCGATTTTGATTGGGATAATTTGGAAATTGGTTTCGGAACCCATATGCAACAAAAAGAGATTGGTATTACTTTGATTGATAAAGGGGAAGGTGGAATGGTAGTGATATAAAAATACTTATAAAGAATATTAATTCAAGTCGATGATAATTTCATCGACTTTTTCATTTTCTAATATTAGACTTGACTATTTTTACTAAATGAATGCTAAAACCCTCTTATATGTTTTGTTCATTGTTCTAATGATAAGCCCATTGGGAGGTTTTTTTATAACAAATAAAAGAGATGTAAAAAAATATTTAAAATTCTTGCCTTACTTCTTATTTCTTACATTCTCGGTTGAAATATTTGGATATTTTTTTGAAATAGAACACCCCCATAATATTCAAGCGAGGATTCTTTTAAAGAATTTATACAACTACTTCACCACTTTTGAGTTTGTCTTTTATATCTGGATGCTTCGTGAAATAATCATTAATAAAGTAATTAAATCTTTAGCATCGTATATTATGATTGTTTATGTAATAGGTGCATTTATCAATATTAATTTCTTTCAGGGCGTAAAAGGCTTTCATACCATTACTTATTCTGTTGGCTGTTTATTGGTGGTTTTTTTCAGCATCATTTATTTCCTAGAACTATTTCAGAAAAAAAATGCGATTAATCTTATTCGTCAGCCTGCATTTTGGATTTGTTCCGGATTATTATTTTTTTATTGCTGCAGTTTTCCCATTTTCGGGTTAAGTAATTTTATTCAAAGTTTGCCAAAAGTGATTCGATTGAATATTGCTGCCATTCAAAGAACTTTAAATGTTTTCTTATATTTAATGTTTAGTATTGCGTTTTTATGCCGGATCAAAACAAAGAAATCCTCTCCATCATTTTAATAGGCGGCTTATTGGCGTTGGGTTTATTGTTGTTTGTTGTTATCATCTTATTTATCTATCAAAAAAGGCAGCATACACACGAAAGAGAATTGGTAGAATTAAAGGAAGAATACGACCAGGAATTATTACGCAGTCAGTTAGAAATTCAGGAAAAGACTTTAACTACCATCGGTCAGGAATTGCACGATAATATTGGTCAATTATTGTCTGTTGTAAAATTGTCTATGTCTAATTTAGCCATTGACTCATCACATCAAGCGTATGCAGGTATTCAAAGCACCAAAGAGATTTTAAATAAAGCTATTGTAGATGTTTCTAATTTGTCAAAAAGTTTGCACAGTGACCGCATCTCTCATATCGGATTAAGAAGGGCTATTGAGTTTGAGGTAGAAACCATTCGTAAAACAGGTTTAGTGGGCATTGATTTAACAACCGGCGGAGTTGAAAATGAAGAAAGATTAGATGCTCAAAAATCTATCTTCTTGTTTCGCATGTTTCAGGAAGTATTGAACAATGCGCTAAAACATTCAAAAGCCACTCATATAAATATTGGAATTCTTTTTTCAACTGATAATAATTTTACGTTATCGATTAAGGATAATGGTGTTGGTTTTAATGTAGCAGAAAAA
>CAIRTF010000212.1 GCA_903881425.1 uncultured Chitinophagaceae bacterium
CAAATAAAAATAATAATTAGTTTAATTCATGTAATTCAGCCAGAGATTTTGCGTATTCGGCATCATGTTCGGCTCTCTTTTTTCTTCTTTCATATTCCCAAATAAAAACAAAGAACATCATTAATAATAATGCAGGGCAAAGTACAGAACCTTCAAAACCAAATTTTCCACCGGTTAAAAATTCCGGTCCGTTAATAGTTTGTTGCATGATGCTGCTGCCGGGTTCAATGCCATTGCCACTTACATTATAACCCAATACCAATCCCTGAAAGAAGTTCCAACCAAAATGCATAAAAATACCAAACCATAAATTATGTGTGTAGATATAATTGATGCCTAATAATAATCCCGCAATAAAAATATTTACTATGCTCAGCCAATGAATATTATCATTACCCAAATGTAATGCAGCAAATACAAGCGCAGAAATAATTAATGCCCACCATCTATTCATGCTGTGTAATAAATTATTTAAGATATATCCCCGAACAATGATCTCTTCAGCAAATGCAACTACAATAAATAAAGCAATGCCGATAAAAAAATTCTTGATATTAAAAAAAGCATTGGTAAAATATAAATGTTTGGTAGAGACCAATATCAATGAGCCAAGAAATAATATCATCATCGCAGTGAAAAATCCTGTCCATGCATCTGTTCTGTAACCCTTCCATGCAAAGCCTAATGAAAAAACAGATTGCTTATCAATCAATACCCTGAAAATAAATGCTACTAAGATTAATCCATAAGTAGATAAAACATACTGCTGCAGAAAAGTAAAAACCGGAACGGCAACAGTCCCTTTATCAGTTGTGTAAGCACCGTTAATTAATAAGTCGGTAACAAAATATAAACCCAAACCCAAAGGCATTCCAATAACAATATAAAGCAGTGCCCTCATCCATCCTTGTTGTATTAAAGGTTTTTTATCCATCTTCTTAATTATCTTGCTGCACAAATTAACATGGATGATTGAGAATTACAAATTCAGTGTTACAGAACGTTTTTTGCGTTACGTACAAATAGATACACAAAGTGATCCGCAAAGCGATTTTTTTCCTTCAACAGAAAAACAAAAAGTATTGTCTAATTTGTTGGCAGATGAATTAAAAGCCATTGGAATTATTGATGCGCATGCAGATGAATATGGTTATGTGTATGCAACCATTCCATCAAATAGCAATAAAAAAATCTCAACCATTTGTTTTTGCAGTCATGTTGATACAGCTCCTGATTGTAGTGGCACGAATGTGAAACCTTTGCTGCATAAAGATTACAAAGGGCAAGACCTTATTTTAACTGATGATGTTTCGCAAGTATTAAGTGTAAAAAATTATCCTTATTTAAAAGAACATATCGGTTCATCTATCATTACAGCAAGCGGAAATACATTGTTGGGTGCTGATGATAAAAGTGGTGTTGCTATTATTATGGATATGGCAAATTATATGATGCAACATCCCGCAATAAAACATGGTACAATAAAAATTTTATTTACACCGGATGAAGAAGTAGGCAAGGGGACAGTAAAATTAGATGTGAAAAAGTTAGGTGCTGATTTTGCATACACTTTAGATGGTGGCGAATTGGGAACATTGGAAGATGAAACTTTTAGTGCAGATGGAGTGGTTATTACTATTCATGGAGTAAGTGCACATCCGGGTTATGCAAAAAATAAATTAGTGAATGCATTGAAGATAGCAGGGGAGGTTTTGGCGTCATTGCCAAAAAATGAATTCAGCCCTGAAACGACTTCACATCGCGAAGGATTTATACATCCGGTTAGAATGGATGGCATTGCAGAAAAAGCAACATTAGAATTTATTGTTCGTGATTTTATTACAGTCAATCTGGCAAAACATGAATCAAGATTAAAAAATATTGTTACCGATATTGTTTCAAAATATCCCAATACCCATTTTGAATTTGAAGTGCAGGAACAATATCGCAATATGAAAGAAATATTAGATCAATTTCCTAATGTAATTGCATTTGCCAAAGAGGCTTACAATCGAGTAGGGATAAGCTTTGTAAATGAACCGATTCGTGGCGGAACAGATGGAAGCAGATTAAGTTTTATGGGTTTGCCTTGTCCGAATATTTTTACAGGGATGCAAGCCATACATAGTAAATTAGAATGGATCGGTGTGAAGGATATGGAAAAATCTGTTGAAGTATTGATTGAACTAATTAAAGTGTGGGAAGAAAAAGGTAACTCGAATTCTACTAATTAAAACAAAGTATCAACAATATATAATTCATGTAATTAGATGTAATTCGTGTAATCGTCTATTAATAATTCATACATAATTTTTATCCAAACTACAATACAGGGAACCACTTTTATTATATAAGGAACAAAATAGTGAGTTCTTATTGTTGCAGGAAATACATCTGTTGCAGATAATGCCGTAAAAACAAATGCAACCATAAATAATATCAGATCGAGTGATTTTCTTTTTGTAGAAAAAAACCAAATGGCCACACCGCTGAAGGCAATAATAAAAGTTGGTGATTCTGCTTTGTGGTTAAATATCACTATCCAAATTAATACGGATGCAAGCATGGTGATGTGAAATAAATAATTCTTGTATTGCTTGATTCGTAACAATGGCAATAATAAAATGATCATTCCAACTAACAAAATGATATTCTTTTGAATGTTGAGATGAAACCAAGTGTATAACCAATTCATGACGGATAATCCATTTGATGCGGCATGATCTAATCCTAGTAATATCCACCATCGTTCATATAAAAAATGTAATTGATCTTGTGAAACAACTAATAGTGGTAAAAAGAAAAATACGAGCGTCCAGAAAATGGAATACAAGATCAGTTTCCATTTTTCAGGATAAAAAATAAATAATATAAATGCTACACCACCGAATATTTTTATAAAAATGCTGCACACAATACATAAAGTAGCTAACCAATATTTTTTACTTTCTAAAAACCCAAAAGTAAAGATGAGTAAGCCTCCCATCAAACCATTGCTCTGTGCGTTTTGCAGCGAAGTCACTAATTCGAATAAAGAGAATAATAAAATGGCATTCTTTTTTTTGTCATCAATATGTGGCAAATATTTGATGGCATAAAAAAGCAATAATGCATTCAGTAAACTCCATAAAGTAAATCCAATTGCATCAGAGAAATAAGCAAATACACCAAACAATAAAGAAAATGCCGGACTGTATTTATAATAATCCCAACATTCATCTAAATATAATTTATAAATATCTTTTCCCTGCAATAAATGAACGTGCGATTGTTTGAAGATGACATAATTATTGTATTGTGTATAAGCTGCATGATTGGGTAATAGCTCTTTTTTGCCTAAGCTGAATAATTGAATGCTGATAACAATGCTTGCAATGATGTAAACGCTCAGGATGATCTTGTTGTTGGAAAGAAATTTATTGATCCAATTACCGGCAAACGATGTATTCATTGAAGCAGTTGGTTTTAACAGGTTTTAAAATTAAATGAATTCGTCGCTGTAAATGAGCTGGTAAAAAAATATTTATGCACTTTGTATAAAATTCAATAAACCATTCATGGCTTTCTGTACCTTACATAAAATTTTATAGTTATGGAATTTCTTGCACATTTTTGGTGGATACTGGTTTTGGTATTCATTGTTTTCAGCGGATTGGTTACTGTTAATCAGGGAACCATTGCCGTAATTACTATGTTTGGAAAATATCAACGTATTTTATTGCCGGGATTGAATTTCAAAATTCCTGTTGTAGAACAAGTATATAAAACTGTCAGTATTCAAAATCGCTCGGTGGAGTTGGAGTTTCAGGCCGTAACGCTTGATCAGGCGAATGTGTATTTTAAAAGCATGTTATTGTATTCTGTGATTAATCAGGATGAAGAAACCATTAAGAATGTGGCATTCAAATTCATCAGCGATAAAGATTTGATGCAGGCATTGATACGAACTGTGGAAGGAAGTATTCGTGGATTTGTTGCTACTAAAAAACAAGCAGAGATATTATTATTGAGAAGAGAATTGGTAGAATTTGTAAAAGGGCAAATTGATATTTCCTTGGAAAGTTGGGGTTATCATTTGCAGGATCTGCAAATTAACGATATCACTTTTGATCAGGTGATCATGGAAAGTATGAGCAGAGTGGTGGCGAGTAATAATTTAAAAGCAGCTGCAGAGAATGAAGGGCAAGCTTTATTAATTACCAAAACAAAGGGTGCAGAAGCAGAGGGTAATGCAATTAAGATTTCTGCGGAAGCAGAAAAAGAAGCGGCTCGTTTACGCGGACAAGGTGTGGCTTTGTTTAGAGAAGAAGTAGCCAAAGGTATGAGTCAGGCTGCACAGGAAATGAAAGAAGCGAATTTAGATACCAATGTTATTTTATTCAGTATGTGGACGGAAGCCATTAAAAATTTTGCAGAAGTTGGAAAAGGCAATGTGATATTTTTAGATGGCAGCCCGGAAGGAATGGAAAATAATATGCGCCAAATTATTGCGATGATGAAGATGAAGGAAGCAAATGCAAAATAATTTTTGGAATATAGAAAAAAGGAGATAGAAGAAATTTTATCTCCTTTTTTAATTTCTATTAGCTTCTTTAATCTCTCCTCAATGTGTAAAAACTTTCACAAAAAAATGAGCAAACGGCTATTTATTCACAGCTTGGCAGTTCCTTTGTAATAGTTGTTACTTTCGATTATCATAAAACTATCCAACATGTTTTATTTATTGCAAGCAGGTGTTAGTAATATCGTTGATACGTTGCATAAAGCAGCTTCGGCTATTCCTGCACCGCCGGAAAAAATTTCTATGTGGGATCTGTTACAAAAAGGCGGATGGATTATGTATCCATTATATCTTTTATTGGTATCAGCCATCTTTGTTTTTTTTGAAAGATGGATTGCTATCAAAAAAGCATCACGCATTGAAGATAATTTTATGAACATCATCCGCGATAATATCCTCAGCGGAAATGTAACAGCAGCAAGAAATATAGCGAAGAACACCAATAATCCGGTTGCAAGAATGATTGATAAAGGCATTCAACGAATTGGTAAACCCATCGATGCCATTGAAAAAAGTATGGAGAATGTGGGCAAGTTGGAAATGTATAAAATGGAACGCAATCTTTCTATCTTATCATTGATTGCCGGTATTGCTCCTATGTTTGGTTTTTTGGGAACCATTGTGGGGATGGTGCAATTGTTTTATGGAATTGCATCTACCGGAGAATATACATTAAGCAATATTGCCGGCGGTATTTATGTAAAGATGATTACCAGTGCATCGGGTTTAATTATTGGATTGATTGCTTATATCGGTTATAATTTTTTATCAACACAAATTGATAAAACAGCGAATAAGATGGAATCGGCCAGTGCAGATTTTATTGATATGCTGCAAGAGCCAACAAAATAATTGTCAACTAATAATTGACAATTTTCAATTTATAAAGATGAACATTCGTAACAGATTAAGAAAACATCCTGAAGTGCATACCGGTGCATTGAATGATATATTGTTCATTCTGTTATTGTTTTTTTTAATTGTTTCAACACTCGCCAATCCCAATGTTATCAAGGTTTCTAATCCAAAGGCAAAGAGTGATTCGAAAGCAAAACAAACAGTGGTAATTACTGTTGATAAAAACCAACAAATTTATATCGGACAAAAAGCCATTCCGTTTGAGCAATTAGAAACTGAATTAAAAGATTATCTCTCTAAAGAAACCGATAAACCTTCTGTAGTAATCAATGGCGACAGTACTTCTCATTTAGGCACTACCATTAAAGTAATGCAGGTCATTAAAAAATTAGGTGCCACGCCGGTTGTAGCAGTTGACAATAATGGATTGAAATAGTGATTAGCCCATTACTAATTTGCACTTACCTATTTTAGCATTTCATTATTTTAATTGGCACTTAATATTGCCCTGAATAAATTATCATCTATGAAAACGATTCAATATTTTTCATTCTTGTTTATTGCCATTGTTTTTCTTGCCTGTTCACTTAATTTAGCGCCCACCGGGCATTATCAAGCTACAGCTGTTATTGCGGATGGAAATGCAAATGATTGGCCCTTGCCTTTACGATTTGCCAATAAAGATTATTCTTACAATTATAACATCACGAACGACAGGAAAAATATTTACATCATCCTTCTTTCAAGGGATGAGAATAAAATTCATCAGATATTAAAATCGGGTGTTACTATTTATTTTGATCCGAAAGGAGAGATGAATAAAAATATTTCGCTGACTTTTCCAGAAAAAAAGGCAGATAATATTACTCAATCAGGTACATTAATCAGATACAATACCAATGATTCACTTAGCTCAACCAAAGTATTGGTAGCACAATCCGATACTTATACTGCTCAAGGATTTTTTGGTTTGGAAAATGGTAGATATGGAATTAAAGACAAAAAAAATAAAATACAGATCGGTTTAAAAACAAATGCAGATAGTGGCTTGGTGTATGAAGCTGTGATTCCTATTAATTATGTTTTAGAATATGGACTAACAGATAAAGCCTTGAAAAAGAATTTTACCATTGGTATTATAGTACATAATGATGTTACAGCAGAAAGAAGAAATAATAATGCCAATGCTAACAACAGAAATGGTAGCTCAGGCATTCAGCCGAGAGTGAGTATTGGCGCAGGTTTGGGCGGATTTGGAATTGGTGGTGCAAGAATGGGTATGGGAATGAGTAGTGGCGGAATGCGCAGCGGAAGAAATAATAATCAACAACAACCAACAAAACCTGTTGAAGAAGAAATTGTTTGGTATCAATTCAGGTTTACTACACAAGCGAATTAATAAAAAAAGCGTTGAAAAATTTCAACGCTTTTTAATTTCAAATCAATTATTTTTTAACAGGTGGTTTACCTTCAAGCTGACTTATATAACTTATTTTACCATCTTTATTAAACATCCAGTTTTCGTTTAAAAAAACGGAATCTTTTTTACCATCTTTCATTACATCTACTTCTTTTGCCCAAACACAAACCCATGTTTCATCTTTACCTTTTGGTTTTAATACAGTTACTGCATCTACATAATCTGTAGCAGAAGCCAAGCTGCTCCTGCCTTTGGCAACTATTGCAATGGCAGAATCTCTTTTGGTACTGATGGTTGTACCGTTTGCTAAATCCATTGTTACTGAATCAGCAAAAAGGCTTGCGCTTTTTTCTAAAGTATTATTATCATAATCTTTCCAGGCTTCTAATACCAATTGAGCATACTTTTGATCGCCAATTTCAAACTCGGAGGAATAATTGACTTTGTACGGAAGTGTTACGGCGGCATCTTTTTTATCAACCGTTTCTTGTTTCTTTTCTTCTTTACAAGCTATGAAAGAAGTGCTAATAATGATGAACAGGGCAAATGTTTTTTTCATGTTAATGATTTTAGTGTTCAACAAAATAGAAATTTAAAATGATAAATGCAATAGATAAATCAAAATAAAAAAGCGTCAGAAAAATTCTACCACTTTCATTATTAATTCTTCATTATCAATTTTTAATTCCTGATCGGTCTGCCACTTTTCAAAACACTTTGTATTCTCTCTAATGTTTTCTTTTCACCACATAAACTTAAGAATGCTTCGCGTTCCAAATCTAATAAATACTGTTCACTTACTAAACTTTGTTCGCTTAAATCACCACCACACATTACGTAAGCCAACTTGCGTGCAACCAATGCATCATGATCGGTTGCATAACCACCGCGCCACATGCCGTTAATGCCGGCTAATAATGCACCCAATCCCATTCTGCCCAATACTTTAATATCTTTTCTTTGTTGAGGCATGGTGTAACCGGCATCATATAATTCAATCACTGATTTTTTTGCTTCGGCAATTCTCCTGCCGATATTCATTACTACTTCATCATGACCCTTTCTTAAAATGCCCATATCCATTCCTTCCATTGCACTGGTCGCAACTTTTGCAGTGGCAATATTTAAGAAACGATTTTTTAAAGTAATGGTTTCCGGTTCGTCTTCATGCATATCATCTGCAGCACGTAATACAAATTCTTTGGTGCCACCACCACCCGGAATTAATCCGACACCTAATTCAACCAAACCAATATAAGTTTCAGCAGCTGCACAAATTTTATCTGCATGTAAATTCATTTCACAACCACCACCCAATGTTAAACCATGCGGAGCAACTACAACAGGAATAGATGAATAACGACAACGCATCATCGTGTTTTGAAACATTCTGATCGCCATATCTAATTCATCATATTCTTGTTCAATCGCTAACATGAAGATCATTCCAACATTTGCACCTGCACTAAAATTAGCACCATCATTGGCAATGACTAATCCTTTAAATTTTTCTTCAGCAATGCTAATGGCTTTGTTAACGCCTTCCAACACTTCACCACCAATGCTGTTCATTTTTGTACTCCATTGCAAAGCAGCAACACCATCACCAATATCAACAACATTGCATGCAGAATTTTTCCAAACAGTTTTATCTGCATGATTATTTAAAACAATGAAAGATTTACCACCGGGTAATATTTTATATGATTTTGTTGCCACATCATAACAAAAACGTTTTCCATTCTCTACTTTATAAAAAGATGTAGCACTACTTGCAATCATTTCATCAACCCATGCAGAAACCTTATAACCTGCGGCTTTCATGGCTTCCACAGTTTTAGCAACACCCAATACATCCCAAGTTTCAAATGCACCAATTTCCCAACCAAAGCCAGCCATCATGGCATCATCAACACGATATATTTCATCTGATATTTCCGGAATGCGGAATGAAATATAAGAGAATAATGAAAAATGAAATGCTCTGTAAAAATCTCCAGCTTTATCTGATGCAGCAGATAATATTTTAATTCTTTGTTTTAAATCTTCAATAGGTTTTGCTGTTTCAATACTTGCATATTTGGGTTTCTTTCTTGGCTCATATTCGAAAGAAGAAAGATTCAATACTTGAATATCTTTTCCTGCATCGCTTTTTACTTTCTTGAAAAAGCCTTGTCCGGTTTTATCTCCCAACCAATTATTTGAAACAATTTTTTCTAACCAAGCCGGAATAGTAAAAATATTTTTTGCTTC
>CAIRTF010000213.1 GCA_903881425.1 uncultured Chitinophagaceae bacterium
ACATCGCGAGGTAGAGCAGCGGTAGCTCGTCGGGCTCATAACCCGAAGGTCAGAAGTTCGATCCTTCTCCTCGCAACAAACAGAGAGGCTGTCTCATAAATGAGTCAGCCTCTTTTATTTTAATTACTTTTGCAAATTCATGAAATCAGGCTTTGTAAACATATTCGGTAAACCCAATGCAGGCAAAAGCACTTTGCTGAATGCTTTATTGGGAGAAAAATTAGCCATTGTTTCATCAAAAGTGCAAACAACCCGTCATCGTATCAAAGGTTTTTTGAATAAGAAAGATGAGTATCAAATCATTTTTTCTGATACGCCTGGTATTATAGAATCGAAATATAAGTTGCACGAGAAAATGATGTCTGCCGTAAAAGGCGCTTTGGAAGATGCCGATATTGCTTTATTAATTGTAGATGCAAATGATGATTTTGCTGATTGCGATACCATCTTTCAATCATTGCAATTAAAAGTTCCATCGATCATTGTGCTAAATAAAATTGATACGGCACAAAATGGAAAGATCGCTGAAGCAGAAACTTTTTTTGCAGATAAAACTTATTGCAAAAAGTTTATTAAAATATCAGCTTTGCAAAAACATCATTTGCAAAAATTATTACAAGCTATTATTGAATTATTACCCGAAGGAGATCCATTTTATAATGAAGATGATTTGAGTGATCTGCCAACTAAATTTTTTGTAAGCGAAATGATTCGTGAAAAAGTGTACGAATTGTACCAAGATGAGATACCGTATCATGTGGCGGTGATGGTAAATGAATTTAAAGAAAGAGAGAATATTGTGAAGATCCAGGCTGATGTGATCGTTCATCGCGAAACACAAAAAGCCATCATCATTGGTGATAAAGGAAAAATGATCAAACAATTGGGTATGATGGCAAGACAAGACATTGAAAAATTTATCGGTCAGAAAGTATTTTTGGAATTGTTTGTAAAAGTCCGTCCGAAATGGCGGGATAATGAACTTCAATTAAAAGAATACGGATATTAATTTATGTTGAATGATGAATGATAAATTATAAATGATTTTTTATTCAGCATTTAAAATTTATCATTCAAAACAATTAATTTATGAGTTACACAGTTGCAATAGTTGGTAGGCCCAATGTAGGTAAGAGTACACTCTTCAATCGTTTATTGGAACAAAGAAAAGCAATCGTTGATGATATTAGCGGCGTTACACGTGACCGGCAATATGGTGTTGCCGATTGGAATGGTAAAGTATTTAACGTAATTGATACTGGCGGTTTTGTTCCTGATAGCGTTGATATTTTTGAAACAGAAATCCGTAAACAAGTTAAGATTGCTATTGATGAAGCCAATGCGATTGTGTTTATGGTGGATGTAGCAACAGGAATAACCGTGTTAGACGAATCAATGGCAGCCATGTTGCGCAAGACCACTAAGCCTGTTTATTTAGTAGTGAATAAAGTAGATAATCCTCAACGACAATTAGATGCCACTGAATTTTATTCTTTAGGATTTGATCAATTGTATTCTGTAAGCAGTATCAGCGGAAGTGGAACAGGCGAATTATTAGATGCTATTGCATCATTAATTGAAGAAGAAAAAATTGATGAGGAAGCTGTGCAAATTCCGAAGTTTGCAATTATTGGTCAACCTAATGTTGGTAAATCATCTTTATTAAATGCATTGATCGGTCAGGAAAGAACAATTGTAAGTGATATTGCCGGAACAACAAGAGATACTATACATACGTACTATAAATTGTTTCAAAAAGAATTTGTTTTAATTGATACGGCCGGATTAAGAAAAAAATCAAAAGAAAAAGATGACCTGGAATTTTATTCGGTGATTCGTGCCATTAAAGCAATGGATGAAGCCGATGTTTGTTTATTGGTATTGGATGCAGAAAAAGGAATCACTTCTCAAGACGTGAGCATTTTTAGTTTGGCTGCCAGAAAAGGTAAGGGCATTGTGGTATTGGTGAATAAATGGGATATGATGGAAAAGGCAACCAACACTGCCAGAGACTATGAAAAAGCATTGAAACAAAAATTAGCTCCATTTACAGATGTACCTGTTTTGTTTATTTCTGCAAAAGAAAAGACACGAATTTTTAAAGCTATTGAGATTGGATTGGAAGTATATGATTCAAGGCATCAAAAAATTTCTACCTCCAAATTAAATGATGTGATGTTAAAAGCGGTAGAATCTTATCATGCGCCGGTTGTACGAGGGCATGCAGTAAAAATTAAATATGTTACGCAGTTATCCACACCCATTCCATCGTTTGCATTCTTTACCAATTACCCGGATGATATCAAGCTTCCCTACAAGAATTACCTTGAAAATCAATTGCGTACACATTTTAATTTAAAAGGTGTACCGATAAGGATATTCTTTAGAAAGAAGTAGTATCAACAAATTTTTTACATTAATATTTGCTTAATTCAATTATGCCACTATCTTTGCGCCGATTATAAAACAAACCAAAAACAAGTACAATGAAAAAAGTATTAGCATTATTAGCTATCGCAGGTTTTGTAGCATGCAACAGCGGCGAAAACAAACCAGCAACAACTGATTCTCCAAAAGCAGCTATGGACACAACTAAAAAAATGGACACTAGCAAAATGTCTATGGACACAGCAAAGAAAATGGCTGACACAACTAAGAAAATGTAATTTCAAAGTACTCGTTACTTGATATTACTTCTTGCAAGAAGGATCCTTCTGATAATTTTATCAGGAGGATTTTTATTTTAGGCAAATTGTTCAGTTAATGATTCAATATTAATTTTTGAAGGAAAGAAGCCAACAAGCTTTTGAATAACTTTCTCCACAATAGCATCCGGGCAGCTTGCACCACTGGTGATCAATATTCTTACAATATCTTTTTCAGGCAGAAAATGATGGATGTTTTTTATCTCTTTTGTTTTCCAGTTACAATGTATAATTTCTGTATTGCTGATAATCTTATCTGACTGATCAATAAAATAAGTAGGTAATTTGGCTTCGCATAATTCAACTAAATGAGAAGTATTACTGCTGTTATATCCGCCAATCACAATGGCAAGGTCAGCTTTAGTTTCTAACATTCCTGTTACAGCAGTTTGATTGTCGTTAGTAGCGTAACACAAAGTATCTCTGGTATCAGCAAAACGCTCATCAATATTATCAAGAGAAAGATGATAATGTTCCATCATCACTTTTTTTAAATAATCAGATATCGCTTGCGTATCTGTTGCTAATTGTGTAGTCTGATTTACTACACCAATTCTTTGTAAATCTTTCGTTGTGTCAAACCCTTCGGAATATCTGCCTTTAAATTCTTCATAGAATTGAGCAGCATCTTTTTCTCCGGTAATATATTTAGCAAGCTCAATCGTTTCTTTCATATCATTCACTACTACAGAAGGCGTATGCGAAGATGTGTGAGAGAAAGTTGCTCTTGTTTCTTCATGTTTTGGTTTGCCATGAATTACAATGCTGTAGCCTTTTTCAGCAATCTGCTCACTTCTGTTCCAAACCTTTTCAACAAAAGGGCAAGTTGTATTATACTTTGCAGTTGTGATACCTTTTTCATTTAATATTTTTTCTATATCCAATGTAGTGCCGAATGCCGGAATGATCACAACATCATTTGCATTCAATTCATCAAATGAGATCAATTGTTTACCATAAGTGTCTTGTAAAAATTGTACACCCATTGATTGCAGGTCAGCATTTACTTGCGGATTGTGAATCATCTCACTCAATAAAAAAATTCTTTTACCTTTATTTTCTTCAATGGTCTTAAAAGCGATCTCAATCGCATTTTCTACACCATAACAAAATCCAAAATGCCTGGCCAAAAAAATTTGTACGGCACCAAAATCCAATAAGGTTGGAGAATAATCTTTCTTTAATTTATCTTCTTGTTTGCGCTTGTTCTTGATGTTGCTGATCAAAGAACTTCGGTAAATATTAGGAACTTCAAATTTCTTCATTGTATCATTATAACAACTGCAAAAGTACAAAGTTCGGCTTCAAATAACTATTCGGGAACGTTTCCGTAAATAATTCAAACAATCGCAATCAAGATTTTTACATTTATATATCGATTGTATTGTTAAAATGAAAATTATGCGATTAACATTTATTGTTTGTTTTCTCTCATCATTTGTATTCTCTTATTCTCAGGAAAAAAGCATTGAGTATTATACTCAACATGCTCCTTTCAGTATGCCGAAAGTGGTAGTACCAACATTTGCTGATAAAAAATTTTCTATTGTAGATTTTGGTGCAGTAAATGATGCTCAAACGCTGAATACACAAGCATTTGCTAAAGCCATTGATGCCTGTACAAAGGCAGGAGGTGGTAAAGTAATTGTTCCTGCTGGCGTTTGGTTAACCGGCCCGATTGAATTAAAAAGTAATGTGGATCTGCATTTAGAAAGTGGGGCAGTTGTTCAATTCACAAAAGATCATACACAGTACCCCATCATCAAAGCAGGCGGTGGCAGTAATTCATTTACACCCGCCTCTCCCATTTATGCTTACGATGCAACGAATATTGCACTAACCGGTAATGGTGTATTTGATGGAGCAGGTGATAGTTGGCGCCCCGTGAAAAAAGAGAAAACAACACCGGGGCAATGGAGTGATTTTACAAAGACAGGCGTAGTGAGTAAAGATGGAAAAGTTTGGTGGCCAAGTTTTGAAGCCATTAGTGGTGAAGAATATTTAAAGAAATTAAAAGAAAGAACGAATAAGTCAACAGCAGATGATTATTTACCTGCAAGAGATTATTTGCGTCCTTATATGTTGTACCTGGTTCATTGCGATAATATTTTGATCGAAGGAATTACTTTAAAGAACTCGCCCAAATTTATTTTCTATCCCAATCATTGTACCAACTTAACTATGAATGGAGCGAATGTGTATAATGATTGGTGGGCTCAAAATGGTGATGCGATTGATATCAGTGCCTGTAAAAATGTAGTAATCTATAAATGTACAGTGAATGCAGGCGATGATGGCATTTGCATGAAAAGCAGTGGTGGTAAGGGTAGAGACAATGCTGAATTAGAAAATATTTTAATTGCAAGCTGTACTGTATTTCGTGCACATGGCGGTTTTGTGATTGGCAGTAATACAGATGGTGGCATGAAAAATATTTATGTAAGCGATTGTAATTTTATCGGAACAGATATCGGTATTCGTGTAAAAAGTAATGCAGGCAGGGGTGGATTAGTGAAAAATATTTATGTAGATAATATCATCATGAAAAACATTGTTCATGAAGCGGTGTTATTTAATACCTATTATGAAGATGTGCCTGCAGGGAAAGATTTTAAAGATGTAAAGACAACAGTGGCTGATAAAGTACCTGAATTTACTGAGTTTCACCTTAGTAATATAAAATGCGATGGCGCAAAACAAGCCATTTCTATTGTTGGATTACCTCAACAACCGGTGCATCATATTTATTTTGAGAATGTAAATATCAAATCAGATAAAGGATTTGAATCTGTTGATGCTGCTGATATTGATTTAAAGAATGTTAAGATTGACGCTCATAAACCAATTTATGAAACACATGGCTGCAAAAACATTAATGTACACGATTAACTATTTTTCAACCCTTGAACGCAAATAACGAGCCTTGCAATTGCAGGGCTTTTTTTAAAGTAGAATTAGTTCAACAATTTTTTCTAAATACAATTGATCTGTTTCATCAAAATCATTTAATAAAACACTGTCAATATCAAATACGCCAATAACAACATTGTCTTTCAAGAGCGGAATAACAATTTCACTTTTTGATAAACTGCTGCAAGCAATATGTCCGGGGAATTTTTCTACATTTTCAACTACTAATGTTTTTGCTTTTGCCCATGCAGTTCCACAAACACCTCTTCCCTTTTTTATTCTTGTACATGCAACAGGTCCTTGAAACGGACCCAATACCAATTCATCATTCTTTACTAAATAAAAACCAATCCACAACCAATTGAATTGTTCTTTTAATGCACCGCAAACGTTTGCCAGATTGGCAATCAAATCTGTTTCACCTTCCAATAAACCTTGTATCTGAGGTAATAAAGATTGATATTGTTCTTCTTTGCTTCCTTTTAAAATATGCAAATCTTCTGCCATAATTTTTATTTATGAATGGATGAATGTGTTTCACACAAAAAAATATCACCATCAGCAAAATGATGCAATACAGTTACTTTTTTTTGAGCGCTTACTTCTTTCAAATTCAGAATATCATCATTGCCTTCATTGTTAAACCAGATTAAAATAGATTTTGGGTAACTATAAAATCGGGCTACATCTTTTACATGCACTCTCTCCGGAAATGTAGGCAGGTTACGCCTTGTAAAGAAATACACACCATGACTTGAATTTGAATACACAGGCAATCCTGTTTCAAAAACAGATGAATCTTTTTCAATAAATTTAACCAATGGTGCTTTCATCCATTCATCTTCACTATAGCCGCCAATACCATTCTCATTTACATCATTAAAAGTTTCTTTGTCATTGTTTATATATTGATATAAAATAACCAAACCCAACACAGAAACAATTAATGAAGCAGCAATCTTTAATTTTAATTTTTTGATGTACTGAATATAATGAACCGTATAAAAACTTACAGTGAATAAACAGGAAATATAAAATGGAGAAAGTAATCTGCTGTTGATTGGTTCGTATCTGGATAATGTTGCCGTCGTTATCATAAAGATGGAATACATTAAAGTAAAAGTGGCTGCAATTTTTTCAAATGAATTGTGTTCTATTTTTTTTATAGTACGATAAATGAAAATTAAAAATACCGCAATAAAAAAAGTCAAACCAACTGTTATCGGAAAACGATGCATGAGTGTTGAGAAAGGTAACCAGTCGCTCAATACTGTTCCATAATATTCAATATTCTTAATCAATGGTGTAATTCCAATTTGCCTTTCACCTGTTAAGGTTTTTGTTGCAAGATGATTTCTGATCAAATTAGTTGTCAAAAATGAAATCGCGATACTTCCATAAATGAGACAATGAATAATTTTTTGTTTCCATTTTCTGTCATGATCCACCAATAATAAAATTCCACCTGTTGCCACAACCGATACACCTGCATAACGGGTGTCGCAAGCAATAGCTGCTGTCAAACCCAATAATAGTAGATGTTTCAGGCTATAATCGGAAAAGTATTTTTTACAAAGCCAAACGAAAATGAGTATCTCTAAAATAAATAAAGTCTCTGACCATAACATGGAATATATTTCCAACAAACCCGGACTAAAAGCTATTAATGAAAGAATGATCCATTTTAACCACTTGGTATGATTCACGATTTCTAACATGCAACCACTGATAAAAATAACTGTTGAAAAAATGAATGCATTTAAATAGGGCGCTAATTGAACAACATCTACTCTTGTAATAAATTGTATTGTTCCTAAAAAGAACGGATAAAAAACAGGAAAAATAATGAGCGGAGTATTGTCGAATTGGGTAAAGCCTTTTCCTTCATTCAATGCTCTGGCGGCACTGGTGTAAACAATGGAATCCGGCGAAATACCAATACCTGCATGATGCGTAAATAACAATACCAACACAGCACCAATTGCAGCTGCCAAAAGAGAATCTATATTTTTTTTGAAGGAAATGGTATTCGCCATAGTTAGTCGGTTATGCGAATGTACAGTGTTTGGTGTAATGAAATTTTGCCGAATAAAGTTTCAGAGGTACAAGTGTGCGACTCTTTCACTGCAAGAGTCGAAGGCAACAGTCGTTGCCGTGAAAAACGAATGCTGGTTACCAAAAAATATTCATCAAAATTTGCATCACTATATTTGCGGCATGCATTATGTTTCTGTAGAAAATTTAACCAAGAGTTACGGAATTAATCCGTTGTTTAAGAATATTACTTTTCATATCAATGAAGGAGATAAGATCGCTTTAATTGCACGCAATGGTATTGGAAAGTCAACGCTGCTGCGCATTTTGAACGGTGAAGAAACTGCCGATTCCGGAAAATTGTTTGTACATAAAGATGTTACAGTTGCTTTGTTTGAACAAGATCCGAAATTTGATGAAAACAAAACGGTGCTCGAAAATATTTTTCATACCAATCATCCCGTATTGAATGTAATCCGTGAATATGAGTTGGCAACCGATAATGAAGACGGAGAAAAAATGGTTGAGTTATTTGGTAAAATGGATGATTTGAATGCATGGGATTTTGAAGTGAAAGTGAAACAGATATTGACTAAATTAAATGTGCATCATTTGCAACAAGCTGTGAGTGATTTAAGCGGTGGTCAGCGTAAACGTGTGGCACTTGCCAACACATTTATTGATATTGGGTTTGATCATAAACATACTTTATTAATGATGGATGAACCGACCAATCATTTAGATGTTGAAATGATTGAGTGGTTAGAAAATTATTTGAATCAGGAAAATGTGACTTTATTATTGGTAACACATGATCGATATTTTTTAGATGCCGTAAGTGAAGAGATCTGGGAATTAGAAAGAGAGAACTTATATGTATATCGTGGCGATTATGAGAATTATGTAGAGAAGAAAGCTGCCAGAATTGAAAGTGAATTGGCTAGTATTGATAAAGCCAAAAATGAATACAGAAAAGAATTAGAGTGGATGCGCAAGCAACCGAAAGCAAGAACAACTAAAAGTAAAAGCCGACAAGATAATTTTTATGATGTAGAAGCAAGAGCCAAACAAAAGATTGAAGATGCGCAAGTACAATTGCAAGTTAAGATGAGCAGATTGGGTGGTAAAGTTGTGGAAATGAAAAAAGTGTATAAGAGTTATGGCGACTTACCTATTTTAAAAGGCTTTGATTATACATTCAGTAAAGGGGAAAGAATTGGTGTGATAGGAAAAAATGGTGTAGGTAAATCTACTTTCCTAAACATGTTGCAAGGATTAGAAAAAAATGATAGCGGTAAAATAAATATTGGTGAAACAGTAGTGTTTGGAAATTTTTCGCAGCAGGGTTTGGTGTTTAAACACAATATGCGAGTGATTGAATATGTAAAAACATTTGCAGAAAATTTTCCATTAGCAAACGGCGGAAGCCTAAGTGCAGCGCAGTTCTTGGAGTTATTCTTATTCACGCCTGACAAGCAATACACTTATTTGAATTCATTAAGTGGTGGTGAAAAAAAGCGTTTGCAATTATTGATTGTTCTATTCACGAATCCTAACTTTTTAATTTTAGATGAGCCCACCAATGATCTGGATCTGCCTACATTAGCGGTATTAGAAAATTTCTTGAGCGATTATCAAGGCTGTGTGTTGATTGTTAGCCATGATAGATATTTCATGGATAGATTGGTAGATCATTTATTTATTTTTGAAGGCGAAGGAGAAGTAAGAGATTTTCCGGGTAACTACACACAATATCGGTTGTGGTTAAAAGAGAACGAAAAGAAAGATAACAAGTGGCAAGCATTGGAAGATTTTAAAAGTAAAGGAAATTTTACAGAAGATGTTGCCAAAGAAATTGCAAGTTCCAAGTTGCAAATTGCAGGTAAAAAGAAGCCAACTTTTAAAGAGAAAAAAGAATTTGAAGATTTAGAAAAAGAAATTGCCTCATTAGAAGCAGAAAAAAATAACATTGAAGAACAACTCAGTAATCCTGATAAAGCTTTTGAGCAATTAAATTTATTGAGCAAACGAATAGGAGAGATCGGTGCTGAATTAGCGCAAAAAGAATTGAGATGGTTGGAGCTTTCAGAATTATTTTAAATAAAAAGAATACTAAATGTTAAATGAGAATATCATCTAACATTTAGCATCTATCTTTAAAATTATTTAAAACTAATCAGCTCCACATCAAATATTAAAGTTGAATTAGGCCCAATCTCAGCACTTACTTGTCTATCTCCGTAACCTAAATGCGGTGGAATAAAAAAACGAAACTTACTTCCAACGGGCATTAATTGCAATCCTTCTGTCCATCCTTTAATCACCATATTCAATGGAAATGAAGCAGGGCGTCCTCTTTGAACACTGCTGTCAAAAACAGTTCCGTCAATTAATGTTCCGTGATAATGGCAAGTAACATTGTGTGTTGGCCATGGTTTCTCTCCATCACCCATTGTCAATACCAGATATTGTAAACCGCTTGGTAACTCAACCACGCCTTCTTTTGTTTTGTTGGCTGCTAAAAAATCTTCTCCGGCTTTTGAGTTGGCTGCTGCTTTTTCTGATTTCATTTGTGCTAATTTATCTGCGATACCCATGAATAAAAATTTGCACAAAATTAAGCGTTGTTATGCAAGTAAAAATAAATAAGCATAAAAAGACTTTTATCATTTATGAAGAAGAATAAAAGCCGTAATTTTCATTAAATATTTTTGCTTTGAATTTAAAGAGACCTTCCTCGATTGTTATTTGGTTTGGTGTGATATTGCTAATTGTATTAATTGGCGTATCAGGTTTTATGTTGATAGAAGGATTGCGTTTTTTTGATGCATTATACATGACCATCATTACCATTACTACTATCGGTTATATGGAAGTGAAGCCTTTATCAGATGCAGGAAGATTGTTTAATATTTTTTTCATTATTACTTCATTTGCAACGTTCACTTATGCATTAGCAACATTAACAAGATATATCGCTAGCGGCGAAATGAATTCATATTTTAAAAATAGAAAACTCATGCAAGCATTAGATAAACTGCATAATCATGTGATCATTTGCGGCTTTGGTAGAAATGGTCAGCAAGCTGCAAAAACATTGAAAGCACATCATGTAGAACATGTGGTGATAGATTATAAAGAAAGAAATATTGATGATTATTTGCATCACGATCCCAATTTATTGTATGTAAAAGGTGATGCAACGGATGATGATTTATTAAAGCAAGCAGGTATTGAGCGTGCCAAAAGTTTGATTTGTGCTTTGCCTACTGATGCAGATAATGTATTTATCGTTTTATCGGCACGTTCTATCAATCCGCATTTACAAATTATTAGTCGTGCCTCAGATGCAAGTAGTGTTCATAAATTAAAAAAAGCAGGTGCCAATAGTGTTATTATGCCTGATAAGATTGGCGGCAAACACATGGCTACATTAGTTTCCAAGCCGGATGTAGTAGAATTTATTGATTATTTAAGCGGCGAAGAGGGTGGCAGCATTAATATAGAAAGTGTTGGTTATGAAAAATTGCCTTCTGAAATTCAGGACACCACATTAAAAAAAATAATGGATTGGAAAAAGACCGGTGTAAATTGTATTGGAGTAAAAGATAAAGATGGAAAATTCATCATCAATCCACCGGATGATATTATTATTTCAAAAGGGATGAAAGTATTTGTGTTAGGGATGAAATCGCAGATTTATCAAATGAAATCGAATGTAGATAGTAAACTCACTAATTAAAAATCTACTTTCCTTCCCTGAATAATTTTAGTGCTTTTTTTGGTGTTGTCAATATCGCTTTGTCTTACCACCAATTTAATATCTGAAGCGCTGGAGCAAGTTCCGCATGCTGCTCGAAAAATCATTTTATTGTACAATACATCACAACTCCCATCTTTCCAATTATTTCCGGAGAAGATAAAAAAGTCGGGAGAGTATTTATTATTAATGAATTTAAAATCGTTATTACCTCTTTCAAAATTTATCTTTAATCCATCTGCTTCAATAGAATCACAAACACCCGGCGTTAATGAAGGAATGATGATCTCATCGATATATCTGCCATTGGCAAATTTGATAACACCGGAAACAACATCTGCTTTGTTTACATCATAATAACGGCTCAATATCAATTGTTGATCGATGAAGAACTGTACTTTTCTTACATCAATATTTTTGGCACGTAAAATATTATACAGGTCTCTGGTAAAAGGAATATACACTACATTTTCAGGTGCAACTGTTCGAACTGTATCTACTTTCTTTACAGCAGTTTGCACTTTTTTAGAATGATGACAAGCAATGGTAAAAAAACAAATACATCCAAAAATAAGTAAGACCCAGCCTTTCATTTTGTAAGATTTAAAGCCAAAATAACGAAGTTTTATGTAAGAATGATATTTAAACAAGCTTAATTATTCAGAGCCATTATTAAAATATGTGAATTGGTAATTTTTTATTTGCATCAATCTTTTATCAATAGAATACCCTCTTTTGCAAAATCTATTTTTCGTTGTTTATATAGAGTGCCACAAGTCATCTTAAAAGTTTTTTTACTCATGCCAAAAAAGCTGTAAATATCTTCCGGCGCAGATTTGTCGTTATAGGGCAAGTAACCATCATGCTCTTCCAGTAATCTGATTATTTTTCCTGATTCATCTTCTACTCTTTTATAACCTGGTTTTCCAATCAATACATCAATCTTGTTATCGGGTAATATTTTTTTTAATGAATCCTTTAAATCTATCGCCAATATTAATATCTCTGAATACTTCATTATCATGTAACACACCGGTGTGTAAATTATTAATGATCATCACATAACCGATATCACTTTTGCGATAAGCTAACAGATCTACTTCTTCCAATTCCTTTACAGTAAGATTTTCATTACTTAATTGAAATTCTATTTTCTCTGTTGCGGCAACTCTGCCTGTTTGATTGTCGATATAAATCTTTACTAAATATTCTCCGCCGGGATGCATGCCCATCAGTTGTTGCGACTTGGCTACAAAAATATCTTTCATCAAACCCCAATCTAAAAAAGCAGCGGCACCAGTAGTGCTTACACATTTTAATAGCACAATGTCGCCAACTATTCCTTTGGGTTCTTGTGTAGTAGCAATGATGCGATTATCAGAATCGTGATAGAGAAACACTTTTATTTCATCACCAATGCGCAAATCTTTTGGCGCAAAACGTTTGGGCAATAAAATACCTTCACCTCCATCATCTAAATAAAATCCAAAATCAACCCTGCGATTAACTTTTAAATTATTATAACTGCCAACTTGAATCATATTATCTTATTAAAGAATAAAGATACTGAGGAGAAATTTGAATGACGCATATTTTAGAAACAAAAAAAGCTTAGCGTATTTGCTAAGCTTCTGGAAAATATAAGATTGTTTTATTTTAACGAAGCGATATCTATTACAAAACGATAACGAACATCATTCTTAAGCATTCTTTCGTAAGCTTCATTGATCTGTTGAATATTGATGACTTCAACCTCAGAAACAATATTGTGTTCTGCGCAATAGTCAAGCATTTCCTGAGTTTCGCGAATACCGCCAATCAAAGAGCCAATAATACTTCTTCTTTTCATAATTAAATTAAATGCCGGTACTTCAGATGGTTTTGGTGGAACACCAACAACGATCATGGTTCCATTGGTTCTTAATAAATCTAAATATGTTGCATACTCATGCGGAGCAGAAACCGTATTTAAAATAACATCAAAATGATTATTTAATTTTTTCATTGTTTCAGCATCTGATGTCAATGCAAAATGATGTGCACCTAATTTTTTTGCATCTGCTTCTTTAGATATGGATGAACTTAACATGGTTACTTCAGCACCAAAAGAAACAGCAAACTTAACAGCCATATGGCCTAATCCACCTAATCCTAAAACACCTACTCTTTGTCCTTTTTTTACTCCAACATGTTTTAATGGAGAATAAGTAGTAATGCCTGCACATAATAAGGGTGCAACTGCATGCAATGGAAGCTTATCAGAAATTTTTAAAGTGTATTTTTCATCTACTACAATTTGAGTTGAGTAACCGCCATAAGTGGGCGTACCATCTTTTTCTCTGCCATTGTAAGTTCCAACCATTCCATTGTCGCAGTATTGTTCTTCACCTGATAAACAATTGGGGCAAACACGACAAGAATCAACAAAACAGCCTACTCCGGCCAAATCGCCTACTTTAAAGTTTTTTACATGATCCCCAACTTTTGTTATTCTTCCAACAATTTCATGTCCTGGTACCATCGGGTAAATAGAGCCGCCCCACTCATCTCTTACTTGATGAATATCTGAATGGCAAACACCGCAATACAAAATTTCAATTTGTACATCGTGTGCACCTGGTGCCCTTCTGCTAAAATCAAAAGGCGTTAATGGTGTAGTTTTAGATTGTGCTGCATACGCTTTTGTAGCTATCATGTTATTCTGTTTTAGTCTATAACAAAGCAAGTTAAACTTATGTTCATAATATACGCCACAAATTAATTTTGCGTAATTGATAAATAGGTTAATAAAAATAATTTTCTGAAAATTCTATTTTCATCAACTTTATACAAAATATGTATATGAAAACAAAAGCATTGGGTTCCCAAGTAATAACTGCCTCCGAATTGGGATTGGGCTGTATGGGCATGAGTGAATTTTATGGTGAAAGAAATGATGAAGAAAGCATCAAGGTATTGCATCATGCTATTGAATTAGGCGTTACATTTTGGGATACTGCAGATATGTATGGGCCTTATCATAATGAAGAGTTAGTAGGAAAAGCATTAAAAGGTCATCGAAGTAAAATTACATTGGCAACGAAGTTTGGTATTATCCGTGATGTAACTAATCCTACAAAAAGAGGAATTAATGGAAAACCTGAATATGTACAATCATCTTGCGAAGGAAGTTTAAAAAGATTAAATACAGATGTGATCGATTTGTATTATTTACATCGCAGAGATTTGAATACACCCATTGAAGAAACAGTGGGAGCGATGTCGAAATTAATTGATCAAGGAAAAATAAGAAGTATTGGTTTGAGTGAAGTATCAGTAGAAACTTTACGAAAAGCACATGCTACGCATCCCATCACTGCGGTTCAAAGCGAATACTCTTTATGGACAAGAGACCCGGAAGAAGGTATCTTACAAACTTGCAAAGAATTAGGAATTGCATTTGTAGCATATAGTCCATTGGGAAGAGGATTTCTTACCGGGCAAATAAAAAAGTTTGAAGATTTTGATGCCACAGATTACAGAAGATTTTCTCCAAGATTTCAGGGAGAAAATTTTAATAAGAATCTCTCATTAGTAGAAAAGATTGCAGCATTGGCAAAAGAAAAAAATTGCACTCCATCTCAATTAGCATTGGCTTGGGTAATGGCTCAAGCAGAAAATATTTTTCCGATTCCCGGTACAAAGCGCATAAAATATTTGGAAGAAAATGTTGGCGCATTGAATGTTTATTTTACAAAAGAAGAATTAAAAAACATCAATGATCTTTTTCCATTGGATGCGGCTGCCGGTTTGCGTTATCCCGAAGCAATGATGGGCAGTATTAATGGATAATTTATGCTATCAAATAAAAAGCATTATCAATTATTTTGTGATGGCGATTTTTTTAAATCATTTTCTAATTCATTATCGGTAATTCAATATGCGTTGGATACAGTATATTGAAATAAATAGTATGTGTTGCTTTAATAAAATCAGATTCTTGTGCTTCAAAAATATTCGGAATAAATTTTTGAGGATTGCGATCAATTACCGGAAACCAGGTACTTTGAATTTGTATCATCAATTGATGCCCTTTTAAAAATGTATGATTGATCTGATGTAAATCAATCACAATTTCTTCCGGCTTATTAGGAACAAAAGGTTCAGGTTTTTCAAAACTTTTTCTAAATCTTCCTCTGAACACTTCCATTGCAACAGGTAATTGATAACCACTCATAGATAAACTTTTTTTATCGAATGCA
>CAIRTF010000214.1 GCA_903881425.1 uncultured Chitinophagaceae bacterium
AAAGGGCCAGGATAAAAATCCAGCCCCGTTTTTAAAATCCAATATCCTATGAAAAACCATAACGAAAGTAGAAAATACTTGGCAACAAAACAAAATATATTTTCAAAATAATTATAAACAGGTCTTAAAAACATAAAAGGGAAGGCTAAATAGCCTTCCCTTTTAATAAGTTTATAATCAATATAATGCGTTTAGTACGCCCAAAGATCCTGTTCGTAATTGAATATCTTTTCTTTAATTTTCTCACCTTCTAACAGCCTAAACAAAGGATCATTGATATACCCTGCCAAATCTTTGTTTTTAGGGTTATTCATGGTAGTTTTTACAATATAACTACTAAAATACCTGTCTTCAAAAACCTGTTCCCAGTTTCTTCTGCTAGCTAAGTTTTTAGGATTATAAGATTGGTACTTTACAAGAATCGGTCTCATATCGGGATAATACACCCAAAACAATTCAACACCACCACCTTCACGTTCTACTTTAGCGCCTGTAACTGGATCAGTATCAAATTTTGATAATAAAGGAGCAATACCTAGAATACGCGTGAATAATTTGGATTTTTCTTTATCAAAAACAACTTCTTCTTTTATTTTGAATTTGAGAATATCATCAGGATTAAAATCATTACTAATGATAGAATCTTTCATAATACCTTTTGATCCATCAGGATCTTTTACAAAATCCGGTACTTGGGTCAATTGTGGTTTTCCTACCATCAATTGTTGTACCTGATCAAATTGCTTTGGCTCAGAAAATCTATCATCTGAAAAAGTTAAGATAGGAGATTCTCCAGGAGCTCTAGGATATTTTGGATTAATGGAATTCAATAAAATATTGATGAATCTTTGATTACCATTATCTTCATCTGCACTATACCCAAATGGAATATTTATTTTTTCTCTGATATCTATCACTCGCCATATCTTTTCTCTGAAAATAGCATTATCTTCTCTGATATAATCGTAAGCCAATGGTGTTTTATCTTTGATCAAATTAACTGCAACAGAATTATCATTCTTCATAGAAGGCTTAACAGTAGTAATTTTTATCTCTCCGGCTTCTGCTAATTTTTTAGCAATTGCTGTTGCTGCTTCAGTAGAATCAGCAATTCGCTTAGCATTAGCAATTTTATCCGCATCCAATTTTGCGTTGGCAATACTATTACTATCTGCCACTTGTTTATCTTTTGCAGCTTTAGATTGTTTTGTATTGGTAGTATTTTTTGCGGCTACTCTCTTTTTAGGAGTTTGTGCATTAACAAACATTCCAATACTAACAAAACACACTAAAAGAAAAATGATCTTTTTCATTTGTTCACTTTTATTTTTATAATCAAATACAAAATGTACAACTCATTACATATTGCATTGAAATTATTTAAGCGTAAAAGAAATGGTTCCTAAAGCTCTTTCTCTTCCGTCAATACCTTTTACCCTGATATCATCAAAAAATACTCTTGTACCCGGACCACACGCATTAATAATATTCGCAGCTTCTCCTACCCATCTGTTACCATTATTGTTAGCTAATTTGGGTGATGATATAGATCCACCGGAAGCATAAATCTGATAACTGATAACTTGGAATGGTGCATCAAAATCAGATTCCTCTAACGCCGCTCTTAAACCACCCATTGCTCTGAATTGAGCAGCAGGAACAGCTCCTCCTTTAAAAGTTCCAACATATACTTTTGGATCAGGTAAAAATTTACATCGCAAAGGAAATTTAAACTCTTTACCCCCTGCATTTACAGTTAATGTGCCATCTCCTGATGTAGTTGCTTTAATAACATAATCATCGCCTGAAACTTTTGAAATAGTTCCATTTGAAAAACTTGCAGATACTTTTTCACTACCCACACTTCCTCCTGCAATGGATACAGGATTATCCGGACCGATATACACCACGTTCATTTTCTTCAAGAATATAGATGCACCACTTGGTGTACCTACAGTGTATTTCAATACTTTTTTTACCTCTGCACTTGTCCCATCAGGTTTTGTATATCTGATGGTTACATCAATAGGATGATCACCCACACCGGATGCGTTGGTTTTATACAATGCAGTCCCATCTGCCTGTAATGGCATTGATTGACCATTTATTAAAATAGTTGGTTTTGCTTCTGCACTGAATGCACCAATACCCGCTGTTACTGAAACCTCATCACCGCTTAATACATAAGTTTTATCTACTTGCGCAACAGCAGCAAACTGATCGAATTTTACTTTCACTTTCCCTACTTGGGTTAAGCAATAATCAGAGATCAATGCTTCAGAAGTACGAATATCATTTTGAAATTTACTTAAGATGGTAATAGCAGCAATAGAAGGTGTCATGTGAAAATAAGCAGTCGTCCAATCTTCTTTGCCATTACCCGACTGTGAATGAGGAATAGATAAATCCAAAGGAATTTCTTTATTGAATTTATCTTTTTGATCAGGGACAATAGATAACATATCATCACGATACTTTGTTAATTTGGCCAACAACTCTTCTCCCTTTTTTCCTTTGTCCATTATTCTGGTAGCTGCTTCCAAATTACTTTCATTATATTCTTCTTCACCTTGTTCATTCTTTTTTAATTCTGCAGCTTCTTTTACTTGCTGTTTCAAAGTTTCAATATAATCGTAAACATCTTTTGAAAACATATTCGCAGAATCAGCTTTGGGTTTCCATATCGCTGCATTCTTTGCAGTTTGCGGATCCTTGATCAATTCAGCAAATTGTTCACGAACAGATTTATTTTTCTCATCAATTACTCCATTCGTTTTATTCAAACTATTATTCACCGTTTTAAAGGCATTTAAAATTTCAGCAGATACATTCAATGCCAGCAATGCTGTTAGCACCAAATACATCATATTGATCATTTTCTGCCGCGGCTCTTTAGGTAGTGACATATTAAAAAATCAATTTTTAAAATACAGTTTAGAATTGGCTTTACAAAAATTCGTTTAATTATCCTCTGCCTTGCATAGCAGTTAACATATTACCATACACTTGATTCAATTTACCTAAATTGTTTGCTAAAGTGGTAATCTGTTCTTTTGCTTTCATCGCATCATCAGCACTACTACTCATTGCAGAAGAAGCTTGTGCCAACTTACCATAGAATTGATTCAATGCTTTTAAATGGTTATTGCTTTCCTGCAATTCCAATTCATAGATTGTATTTAAAGAAGATAAATTTTTTGTCAACACTTGCACCTGTGCATGGAACTGTTTTGTATTTTCTGATGCAGCATTGAAAGAGGATAATGATTGTGTTGTTGCAGTAACTGCACCGGTTACGGCACCCAATGCATTCGCAGCATCTTTTGCTTTGCTACCAAAATCGCTGGTCGATTTTACTACATCACTCAAATCTTGCATCTGACCAACAGTAGCGCCCAATTTTTGGAAATTGCCGCTCATTTTAGATAAATCAGTTTTAAAAGTATCCCAATCAATTTCAGGTGTTTTTGATTTTTCTGACTTAGGTGCTTCCACATGACCTGCGTCTGGTGGAGGCAATACAGCATATACTAAGAAGATGGCTGCTTCTGTTAATAATCCAACAGTAAGCATAATATCAGCAAAAGATTTGTGCAAGATTTTAGCCCATGCACCAAAAATTACTACTGCTGCACCAACACACACCACTACGTTTACTAATTTGTTTGTTGCGGGAGAGATACCTGAAGCCATAGGTTTTGATTTTATTTTTAAAGTTTGGGTTTATGAATTTGCAAACATGACATACTCATGATGTGCATCGAATTCTTTTTGTTTTAAATTGAATCTCTATATTTATTTCAACAATTATCTTCTTTTGCTGAGTGGGGCCAAATCAATAACGGTTCTAAATCCAATATATGATTTTGCAGTATCCTGATATTCGAATGTTCTTGTACTTACTTGCAAAAAGAACTGAACATCTTTCCAACTTCCGCCACGTACTACTTTTCTTTTCATTAATGGTGGATCAGAATCTTTTGCATCAAAGCGAACATCCGGACTCATATCAGATACAAAATTGTAGGCACCTTCATCAAACAAAGAATTAGTCCATTCTGCTACATTACCCGACATGTTATATAAGCCATAATCGTTTGGCCAATATGCATCGGCTTTTACAGTATAGAAACCGCCGTCTTCTGCATAATTACCACGACCCGGTTTAAAGTTTGCCAATAAACATCCTTTTTTATTTCTGGCATAATAGTTACCCCAAGGGAACATTGAATTGGTTCTGCCACCACGAGCAGCATATTCCCATTCTGCTTCACTTGGTAATCTGAAATCACTTTCAACAGCCATTTTATTTTTTTCGAGGAAACTGTTTTGTTTGTGTGTACGCCAATGACAAAAAGCAACAGCTTGTTTCCATGTAACACCAACAACAGGATAGTTACCAAAAGATGGATGAGAAAAATATCTTTTAGTCATTGGTTCATTATATGAATAAGAGAAATCTCTCATCCACACCAATGTATCAGGATAAACCTTTTGATCATATTTTCTGATGAACTTGCTTCTAGCAACACCGGTATTTTCTCTCTTTGCAGCTTCTGCTAAATCAAATTGTTCAACTCTATATACTAATTTATCAGGGTCAACATCTGCTTTACCATATAATCTATTGTCCGGTGCAAGAATTAATTTATTACCTAATTTTTCTAAATTAGAACCATCATATTTAATAGTGCGTGCTTTTACCCAATCAATGGCAATAGCCGAATCACCACCGCTACCACCACCCGGAGCAGATTTAAAGAAACCTAATTCTTTAGCAGCTAAAGAATCTCTTACCCACCAAACAAATGCTCTGTAATCATTATTGGTAATTTCTGTTGCATCCATCCAGAAACCTGGTACAGATACTTGTCTGTTTCGTGCAGTATAATTGAAATTGATATCCTCATCACTGGGTCCCATATGAAAAGTTCCCGGTGGAATGTATACCATACCTAAAGGTTTTCCCAAGCTCTTTTTAGAACTCGGTGCAACACCATGTAACTGACCATCATCCAATGGTGTCTTGGTTTTACCCTTACCCTTACTTAAACAAGCCGTTGATCCTAGGACGATCACCGACATCAAAATCAGATTTAGTTGGTTCTTCATCGTATTAACAATTACAGATATAGACAAATGTATGATTAAAATTGGCAGTTAACCAAGTTCAATCGTTAATAAAATATGTGTTTCACAAAGGGTAAATACTAAACGATACGCAAAAGATTAAAATTGTTGCTTGAGGGGCTTTTTGATGCCATAAATCTGAGATTGTTTGTGCAAATTACAGAATCAGGTGTTACATATTTGCAAAAATTCTCCGATTTCATACATCGGTCGGGAACAAATATAGTTTTTACAAACATAAAAGCTCAACATTTCATCATTAAATTTCCCTTTAAACAGCGGGAAAATTGAATTTTTAACATTTGTTGATTGTAATATTTTATTGGGAAGATAATTTTTAAGGATTGCAGGTAGATATTCCCCCGATCCATTGCCAACCACTGCTATTTCTTTTGTTCCATGAAAATTTAATTGAAATGCAGACGCCCAACAACCAAATGATGTGGGATATTTGATGATGGCATTTGATAAGGATTCACACATTTTAAGAGACCGCTGATACCAGTCCGGAATATCAAAAACTATAGAAAGATAATATAAATTTAATGCCATTATAGCATTGCCGGATGGCGTTGCACCATCATACACTTCTTTTTTTCTTACAATCACATCTTGCTGTTGCGCATGCGTGTAATAAAAATATCCGGTTTCGGCTTCACCAAAATTTTTAATTACAAACGTGGTGATGCTTTTTGCTTTTATTAAATAATCGCCATTGCCTGTTATTTCCTGTAAATGAATATATGACTGAATGAGATAAGCATAATCATCTAAAAAAGCATCGATCTTGGCAATATCATTTTTAAACGTATGAAAAAATGAATCATTTTTTTGCTGCATTTTTTCTTCAATGAATTGTAAATTATGAACAGCCAATTGCTTATATTCATCAATTTCCAAAGCAGCGTAAGCCTTGCTGCAAGCCGCATTCATCAATGCATTCCACCCCAATAAAATTTTATCATCTAATTGCGGACGAATTCTCTCAGCTCTTTTTTTCAATAATTTTTCTTTGCACTTTTGGATGATCGATTGCAATTCTTTGATTTCTATTTTTTTACTTGCTGCAAAATTTTCTATTGATTCGGGCAACCATAAAATATTTGTATGCTCCCAGTTTCCATTTTCACTTACATCAAATAATTCGCAAAACAATGCTGCATCTTCCTGCAAAATTTCTTCGATCTCTTTTTTACTCCATGTATAAAATTTCCCTTCTACACCTTCGCTGTCTGCATCCAATGCACTGTAAAAACCACCATCATCATTCATCATTTCTCTTTGAATGAATTGCATGGTTTGCTGAATCACTGACGCATATTTTTCTTTTCTTGTAAGTTGATAGGCTTCACTCAAAACGTTTATCAATAATGCATTGTCGTATAACATTTTTTCGAAGTGTGGTGCCAGCCATTTTTTATCGGTACTATATCTTGAAAAGCCCCCACCTATTTGATCATAGATACCGCCATCTATCATTTTATCTAAACTCAACAAT
The DNA here is from genome assembly GCA_903881425.1 of uncultured Chitinophagaceae bacterium. Taxonomy (GTDB): domain Bacteria; phylum Bacteroidota; class Bacteroidia; order Chitinophagales; family Chitinophagaceae; genus CAILAF01. The sequence goes on from CAIRTF010000214.1 coordinate 6,629, forward strand.
GCTTGCTGTAAAGCTTTTTCATCTTTAGTGAAATGATAATGACGTAATAAAAATTGAATAGAAAATGTTTGAGGAAATTTAGGTGCATGGCCAAATCCGCCCCATTCTGTATCTGCTTGTTTTAAAATATTTTCAACAATCTCATTTAATTTTTCTTCAGAAAATACTGATACAGCTTGCGTTTCATTGGGTTTATCGACCCCAAAAGAATTAGCATTGATGAGATGTTCCGTTAAATTTTCTGCTTGCGATACAATCTCATTTTTTCTTTCCCTGTACGCTTTATGCACAGCAGTAATGGTGTCTTTCCAACTCATTCTGTTGTGCGCAGCAATCGGCGGAAAATAAGTACCCCCATAAAATGGTTTTCCCTCGGGTGTTAAAAAAACATTCAATGGCCAACCGCCACTACCACTCATTGCCTGCACTGCATCCATATAAATATGATCCAGGTCCGGTCGCTCTTCTCTATCAATTTTTATATTGACAAAAAATTCATTCATCAATGCAGCTGTTGTTTCATCTTCGAAACTTTCTCTTTCCATTACATGACACCAATGACATGCTGCATAACCAATACTTACTAAAATGGGTTTATCTTCTGCTATTGCTTTTTGTAAAGCTTCTTCACACCAGGGATACCAATTAACAGGATTGTGTGCATGTTGCAACAGATAAACACTTGTTTCGTTAATGAGATGATTATTTGGCATGATGTAAATGAATGCAAGTTATCTTAAAAATAAAAAGCCCTTCAAATTTGAAGGGCCAATATTTAAACAGATGTCATTATTTTTTTTTGGAAGCAGATAAAAATTTATCGATAGCTGCTACCATACTGGGTGCTTGCGGTGCGGGTGCCTTGATCTCTAATTTTAATCCTGCATCTTCTACTGCTTTGGCAGTATTACTACCAAAAGCGCCAAACAATGTGCCATTTTGTTTGAACTTTGGAAAATTATCAAACAAACTTTTTACACCGCTGGGTGTGAAGAAACATATAAGTTCGTATTTTTCTTTTACAAATACTTCTTTGATATCATTGCTGATGGAACGATACATAAATGCCAATTGAAACTCGCATTTATTGTTCTTTAACCAATTCACAATCTCATTGTCTTGCTGATTCTCACTGCATACATATAAAAATTTCTCGTTCTCTTTATGCTTGTTGATCACATCAAACATACTTTTGTTGGTTCCATCCGCTCCGTAAAAAACTTTTCTTTTTCTGTACAAAATAAACTTCTGCAAATACAAAGCAACTGCTTCAGTAATACAGAAATATTTAGTATCCTGACCGATGGTAATTTTCATTTCTTCACACATCCGAAAGAAATGATCTATGGCATTGCGACTGGTAAATACAACTGCCGTGAAATAGGCAATATCGATTTTTTGTTTACGGAATTCTTTGGCAGAGATGGCATCCAGTTTAATGAATGGATGGAATATTAATTCCACACTATACTTGCGCTCAAGCTCAAAATAGGGAGACTTGTCACTTTCGGGTCTGGGCTGAGAAATTAATATTTTTTTGGCTGTCTTATCAGCGTTAGAGTTTTTAGTTCCGTTTTTTACCATGCTGTTGCACTAATATTATTCAAAATTAAATACTCTTGCCGAAATAGTTAATCAGGGCTTTCCAAATTAACAATACAGGCAAAATTTCTACAGCGCAAAGGTAAAGGAAAAAATGCAAGGCATTCACCTTCAAATCTTTCTTAATAGCAATCCAACTGACCAGATATCTATAAATTAATAAAGTAATAACCACAACAAAAGCAATGGTAATGGCTACTTCATTGATAGCGGAAGCAGAGAAAGCCTGTATCAGAATAAAGGGAATTAAAATAATGGCAATGATCTTATTCACTAAAAAAATAACAAAAGTGTAGGTAGCGGCAGCTTCTTGCATATTAAATATCCATCCCGTAAATATTAAAAAACTGTACTTGCCAATATAAACCAATGATAATATTAAAGCTCCCAATGATAATAATTTCCAGAACGACATATTGCTAATGCCTCCATATTCACTCTCAATCAATGCCACATATAAACTGGCACAAATAATAAACAGAATATTCATTAACAATGAAGGCAGATTACCTAATAGTAACTGATCTCTGGTTTGTTTTTGTCGGAATGAAGTTTGAAAAAATAATTGAAAAATACTCTGAAAATATTTTGGAAATACGATCTTGATAAGCCCCACCAATAAAAGAATCCCTGCTAAAAGATAAAATAATTCATCCTTAGATTGAACTTTTCTCTCCTGCTCCAACATAAAAAATGCAGCATGATTGAACGGAAAGAATGATTGCGGTAAAATAGAATAATAAGTAGTGCTATCAAATTTTTTAGTTGCAACCAATATCTGTTGCACTTTTGTAATAGAATCCTTTCGCAATGAATCAATCAAAGCAATTGATAAAGAATCCTTCTTTTTTGCCGAATCGATAAGAATGCCCGCAATCGTATCTTTTTTTACAGAAATTATTTTTTTGGCAGAATCCAACTTAGGCTTAGCAATAGTTGTTCCGGTAGTTTCTATATTCTTTTTAACAGAAGAATCTTGCTGTGCCTGCAAAGCACAAACAACTAAAAGCAATAAAAAAGACAAATACAGTTTTTTCAATCCCGCTATTTGCAACAAAAATAAAGGCTATCTGCACATTATACAAAACCAAGTGAACGATACCTGTACTTTTGCATCAATCAATTTATCAAATGGCAGGTATTTATATTCATATTCCATTTTGCAAGCAAGCTTGCCATTATTGCAATTTTCATTTTTCTACTTCCAAAAGTTCAATGCCCGAAATGGTGCAGGCCATCATTAAAGAAGCCGAATTGCAAAAAGCCTATTTAAATGAAGTGGTTGAAACTATTTATCTCGGCGGCGGAACACCATCATTAATTATGATTGATGATTTACAATTGATAATAGCATCTTTAAAAAGTATTTTTGAAGTTGAAGATGATGCTGAAATAACATTAGAAGCGAACCCTGACGATATTACCGAAGAAAAATTAATTGCCTGGAAATCCATTGGCATCAATCGTTTGAGTATTGGCATACAATCATTCGCAGATGAAGATCTGATCTGGATGAACAGGGCACATAATGCTTCTCACGCATTGTTTTGTTTACAATTAGCTACTAAATATTTTGATAATATCAGCATCGATCTGATTTACGGAACACCCACTTTATCTGATGACGAATGGAAAAAGAATATTACTACCGCTTTAGCATTCAACATTCCGCATCTTTCTTGTTATGCATTGACCGTTGAACCAAAAACCGCTTTGGATAAGCTCATCATTCAACATAAAAAAGAAAATATAGATGCAGATAAACAAGCTAAACATTTTGAAATATTGATGCAATACCTGGATACTGCAAATTATGAGCATTACGAAATTTCTAATTTTGCCAAACCTGATTACCGAAGTAAACACAACAGCAGTTACTGGAAAGGCTTGCCTTATCTGGGTTTGGGACCATCGGCTCATTCATTTAACGGAACTTCACGCCAATGGAATATTGCCAACAATGCTTTGTATATAAAAAGTATTGATCGAAATATTGTTCCGTCAGAAACAGAAATATTAACGCCCACTCAACAACTGAATGAATACATTATGATTCGTTTAAGAACAAAAGAAGGAATAGATTTTAATAATAAAAGATGGATGATGACGGATGACAGCATTAAAAAAATTATTTTAACCCTTGCAAAAAAATGGGAAGCACAAAATAAAATATTGATAACAGAAGACTTTTTGCGATTAACTGATAAAGGGAAATTTTTTGCAGACGGGATAGCTGCCGATCTTTTTCAATGATGGTGTTTATCAAATATTCTTTTACAAAGATTGATTGTTATTGCTGCGCAAAGAAAAACGACCAATACTGCAGGACTTACTAATTGAAAGGAGAATGGCATAGAATAAAGTTATCAAATACTTATACTAAAAAAGATTCTATTTTACCAAAGCCCTCTTCGGCAGGAATTTGTTGCCATAAAATTTGATAAATGGTATCTGCAATGGGAATTTTTGCTTTAATCACTTCATTGGTCTTGTGAATACACTTGCTGGCATTGTATCCTTCTGCCACCATATTTAATTCTAATTGAGCGGCTTTTACACTGTATCCCTTACCGATCATATTTCCGAAAGTTCGGTTGCGACTATACAATGAATAACAAGTAACCAACAGATCTCCCAGATAAACAGAAGCTGCATAATTAATAGTTTTCTGTTCTTCTTCTGTTTCATTATTCCAAACCAATTCTTTTAAAAACGTTACCATTTCATCTGCAGCATTGGCAATATACACACTCAAAAAATTGTCTCCATATTCTAATCCGTGTGCAATACCCGCACCTAACGCATAAATATTTTTTAAGATGGCCGCATATTGAACACCTAAAATATCATGATTAACCACCGTATTTAAATAATTGGTTTTAAAATGCGATGCGATCAGTGATGCAACAGATTCATCTATTCCGGAAAAAGTGAGGTAAGATAATTTTTCGGCTGCTACTTCTTCTGCATGACATGGCCCTAATACAGTGAAATAATCTTCTATCGGAAAATCAAATTGTCCTTTCAAATAATCATTCAATAATTGATTAGTGGATGGAATAATGCCTTTTATCGCAGAAATGATCTTCTTTCCTTTCAAAACATCAAGATCTAATTTCCCCAAAGCATCAACCACATATGCAGATGGAACAGCAATCAACAATACATCTGATTTTGCTACCACTTCTTTTATATCATCACTCAAATACAATTGCGACCTGTCGAAATAGGCAGAACTTAAATAATGCGGGTTATGTTTCCGCTGCTGAATAAAATGAATGGTATCAGCATTACGTATCCACCAATGAATGGTATTACCATTATCTGTTAAGATCTTTGCCAAAGCTGTTGCCCAACTGCCACTGCCAATAACTCCAAATTGCATACAAAATAAATTATAATCAAAAATAAAGATAACCGTAATTCATAACTATGATACCATTTTTAATAATAAATTTGAACAAGATAAGAAGACAAACGTTTATACAACTAACAGATAAAAATCATTCAATGATAAAAAAATACACGCCTATTATTATTGTTACTTTATTGATATTAAGCTGCAACCCAAACAATAAAAATATTCCGACACTTGGATTTGCAGATGCATTTGAAGATAATACCATCGAACAAGCAAAGAACGGTTTTCTGGATGCATTGAAAAAAAACGGCTTCAGCGAAGAACAAAAAACGTTGAATGTAATTTATAGAAATGCACAGGGAAACATTCCAACACTCACACAAATTGTAAAATATTTTATTGCACAAAAAGTAACGCTGATTGCCACCAATCCATCCTTATCAACCATCACCGCTGTTCAAAACACAAAAAATATTCCTGTATTTATGATGGTTTCGCCAACACCTGCATTAATGAAAGTATTGGATGATAAAGGCAATGCACCGGCTAATTTATTTGGGGTGAGTGAAGAGTTGAATTATATAGATACTTCTTTTTCATTGATCCCAAAATTGGTAAAGCCAAAAGCTGCTCAATTGAATGTAGGAATGATCTACAATCAATCCGAACCACAATCAGTTGAAGCATTAAAGAGAATAAAATCGCTGTCTGCACAATTAAATATCAACTTAGTTTCATTGCCGGTGAATAGTTCTGCCGATGTTCAATTGGTTACTCAATCTTTATTAACTAAAAACATTGATGCATTTTTTGCTAATCCCGATAACACTGTATTCGCTTCATTTGAAACCATTATCAAATCATGTAACAATGCAAAAGTTCCTGTGTTTACCAGTGAAGCAGGCTTAGTGGCAAGGGGCGCTGTAGCTGCTTATGGCGCCGATATGTATCAATGGGGTTATCAATCAGGTGAGCAAGCGGCACAATTTCTAAAAACCAACAGCACCAATAATATTCATTGGGAAATGGTGAAGATTCGTAAAAAAGTTTTCAATCAAACAATAGCACAGCAATATAATATTAATGTGCCGCAAGATTTTGAAGCAATTAAATAGTGATAAGTACTAAGTGATAAGTTTGAATAAAATATAATAGCTTATCACTTACAACTTATAACCTAAAACTTTACAATGGAATTTTTTATCACTGCCATCATACTCGGACTTTGTTTATCGGCCATGTCGTTGGGAATTTTTATCACCATGAAAATTTTCAATATTCCCGATATTACAACAGATGGAAGTTATACCAATGGTGCTGTGATCACTGCAATATTATTAACCAATCATTACCCTGTTTATTTTATTATCCCTGCCACATTATTCTGCGGCGCAGTCTGCGGTGCATTAACCGGCATTATTCATACCAAATTAAAAATTGATGCATTGCTGGCAGGTATTTTAGTGATGACGGCATTGTATTCTATCAACTTAACATTATTGGGTCGCTCTAATGTTCCATTGATCAATATCAATACAGTATTTACTTCCATTCATATTTTCAATAATGAATTAGTGAATAATATTATTACCGGTATTATTTTCATTGGCATGATTTCTTTTTCGCTTTCTTACTTATTAAAAACAGATTTTGGCATTGCCATGCGTGCCGTTGGAAATAGTGCCGGCATGACAAGAGCATTGGGCATTAATAATGATACCATAAAAATTATCGGATTAGCCATCGCCAATGCATTAACCGCATTGAGTGGTTATTTGGTGGCGCAGTATCAAAATTTTACTGATATCAATATGGGTATTGGTATTGTAATTACCGGATTGGGTTCTGTGTTAATTGCCGATGCATTGATCAATTGGTTTGGTGTAAGAAAAATTTTATGGCAATTGACATTGGTTGTAAGTGGCAGTATTATTTTTCAATTGGTATTGGCATTTACTTTATCTATTGGTGTTGATCCGAATTTATTAAAATTGATTACCGCATTATTTGTATTATTAATTGTAAGTATTCCGAGATTGAAAAACACAAAACAATAACACGAATTAAATCTAACTACACAAATCAATTCATGTAATTCGTTAAAATCTGTGTAATAAAAATATGATTGAACTGCAACACATACATAAAACATTTAACAGCGGCAAAGCCAATGAGGTAAAGGCTTTAAAAGATATTTCATTGACCATCCGTGAAAAAGAATTTGTAGTAATTGTTGGATCGAATGGTTCGGGCAAAACAACTTTATTGAATTTGATGGCAGGCGCTGAATTTTGCAGCCAAGGAAAAATTTTGATAGCGCATAATGATGTTACCACATTACCGGAATACAAAAGAAGCAAATGGATTGCCCGGGTTTTTCAAAATCCGTTGAGTGGTACTGCACCAGATTTGTCTATCATTGATAATTTCAGATTGGCTTCATTACGAACACAAGCAAAAAAATTATCAATCGGTGTTGATACTGTATTTAAAAATAAAGTGAAAGAAAAAATTGCTTTATTACAAATGGGATTGGAAAATAAAATTGAACAACCGATGGGTACATTATCCGGCGGACAAAGACAAGCACTCACTTTATTAATGAGTGTAATGGATGAAACAAAAATTTTATTATTAGACGAGCCCACTGCTGCGCTTGATCCACGCAGTGCCAATACTATTTCTCAAACTGCCGATTGGTTAATTAAAGAATACCAACTTACTGCTGTTTTAATCACACATAATTTAAAAGAAGCACATCAATACGGTAATCGTTTAATACAAATGAGTGAAGGGACTATTATAAAAGATGTAAACACCGAGCAAAAAAATAACTTAGTATTAAATGATTTGTTTGGATGGTTTACTTGAAGAATATATACTTTGTTCCGAAGTCTGCATAACTTTTTTCAAACTACATTTTTGATACTTCTTTTAAATAAACAACAATGAATCTTTGTTGCGCATTAGTTTCTAAAACAACATTCTTTAATCCCGAAAACTCTAACCCTTTGTGTTTATAAACTAAGCGAATATTTGTAGAGTCACCTCGTTTTATTTCTGAAGAATCAAATTGTATTGAAGTACACTCACAACTTGCAGATGCTTTTATAATTTGTATTGGCAACGTACTAGTATTTAGTATTTTAAATGTCAATTTCGTAGTAGAATCCTTTTCTTTAGATTTGAAAATTAATGTGTCAATAGATGGTTTGATCCTATTTTTTTCTATATTATAATTACTACCTGTAACACTTGCAGTATTATTTTGTTTGCAAGCAATAATGAGAAATATAACTACTACAATTATTGTATATCGAATCATTTTACTGGCGAAAGTCTATAAGTTATAATTGTAGTTAGCAAGATTAAAGCAATTTCATACCAATTCTTTGTTGTAAAAATCCCCTTTACAGCGAAGTATAAAAATTCATACAAAAAAGGCAAAACAAAAATTATCCAATTTTTTTGAGAAAACTTTTTAAGAACATTACCCATTAAAATGCAAACAACTATAGTCAAAATAGCTTGTAAATAGATATTATGGAAACTCCTAAAAAATGCTAATAGTAACATACAAGAAGTGCCTATAAACAACCATAATAACTTTGATTTAATATCCGCTTTCAGGGAAATTGTTTTCATAATTCTTAATATTAGTTTTATTATGGAAAATTAATATAGTATTTAATTTACAGCAGCTTTATAAACAAGTACCATTACAGCCATATTGCCAAAAAGTACCACATCCATCTTGCGTTTGATTACATCCATTCATCGTACAATCCCAAAATCCACAATAAGTGCTTACCATTGAGCATGTACAATTATGATCACCAGGTCCAGCTTCCATTATTGTTGATACACCATCTGTTGTTGTAGTCGTAGCAGCAAAATCTTGTAAACTTGAGAACACTATTAATCTTTCATCGTTATTGAAGTTAGTCTTTGCTTTATGCTCAAATATAACATATGAAGCGCTACTTAAGTCTCTGTTACTATTCTCAAAAAAACTTGCTTTACATAAATTTACAATAGCTTCTTTTATAATTTCATTTTGAGCAATATTAAAATTTCCTGACTTTAAACTATTAATTAAATGAAGTTTCCAAAGATCAGCTTTTTCCTGAGAACTTAAAATTCTATAAGCATTTCGTTGAACAGAAACATTTATTTTTCCGAATTGCAATACCTGTATTGCTGCTTCAGTTAAACTAGGTGCTACTTCGTCCAAATTTAAGTTACTACCTTTTTTCATACAACTTGTAAAGCTGAAGACAATAAAGAATGAAGTTAAAAAAATAGTTTAATTCTCATTTTAAATGGTTTTAAAATTATTAGTTACTAAAGTATTCATCCCTTCTTTACTATCAAAACCAAAAAACTGGTTTTATTTTATGAAAAAATAATTTAATTTTAAAACTAGTAAGCATTCCCTCCAAAAATTTATACTATTTAAAATCATGTAACGCATGTTTACTGTTGCGCTTGCAGAAGATCATCTGCTAATGAGGGGTAGCATTAAAAACTTTATTAATAATACAGTAAACTATACGGTTGTATATGAAACTGCTAATGGTTTTGATTTATTGCAACAATTAAATAAAACAAAACAATTACCGGATATTATTGTAATGGATATTAATATGCCCTTAATAGACGGTGTTGCTGTTACATATTGTTTACAAATATTATACCCCTCAATTAAAGTAATCAGACTTTCAATGCACAGCAATACAACGCTTGTTACCGATATGATTGAAGCTGGTGCGAAAGGCTATATTTTTAAAAGAAAACATGCATACCGATTTTAAGAAAGCATTACATGAAGTATGTAAAGGAAATATCTTTATTGATAATTCTCTTAGTTTAGAAGATATACAACCTATTATT
>CAIRTF010000215.1 GCA_903881425.1 uncultured Chitinophagaceae bacterium
AATAATACTTATGAAAAAGAATTTTCTTTTCAGGGAGAGGAAGCATCTGTTCAATTAAAAATTGATAATCCGCATTTATGGGATATCAACGACCCTTTTTTATATGAGGTAACGGTGAATTTGTTGAATGGAAAAGAGATCGCAGATAATTATCAATCTAAAATAGGTATCAGAAACATTGCAGTGAATAAGTCTCAATTATTATTGAACGGTAAACCTATAGTCTTAAAAGGATTTGGTAAACATGAAGATTTTCCTGTGTTGGGAAAAGGAACTTCGGAGCCTGTTATTGTGAAAGATTTCTCTTTACTAAAATGGATTGGTGCTAATTCTTTCAGAACATCTCATTATCCTTATGATGAAGAATATCTGAATATGGCAGATAGAGAGGGCATTTTAATTATTGATGAGATACCGGCTGTTGGATTATTCTTTGATAAAAATATTGCTCAAGTAAATCAGAGAAAAGAAATGTGTAAACAGCAAATCAAAGAATTGATCAACCGAGATAAGAATCATCCTTCTGTAATCATGTGGAGTGTTGCGAATGAACCGGGATTAGGTTCTTCTTATTTGAAAAAAGAAAGTTCTGATTCTTTATCCTTTAATTTTTTTAAGGAATTAGTTACTACTGCAAAAAATCAAGATCCATCAAGATTAGTAACACTAGTAGGCGCAGATCAAGAACCTTATGAATGGTTTAATCTGGTAGATGTTGTTTGTATTAACAGATATTTTGGTTGGTATAGTCAAACAGGTGATATCAAAGAAGGTGCAAAATTATTAAATAAGGAATTAGATGTGTTGCATAATAAAATTAATAAGCCGATCATGTTAACAGAATTTGGAGCAGATGCTTATGCAGGCATGCATGCAGAAGTTCCGGAAATGTTTACCGAAGAATATCAAAGAGATTTCATCAAAGCATATCTTGAAGTATTGGATACAAAAGATTTTGTTTGCGGCGCTCATGTTTGGTGCTTTGCAGATTTTAAAACAAGTCAGGGCGATAGAAGATTTGGCGGGTATAACTGGAAAGGTGTTTTTACAAGAGACAGAAAACCTAAAATGGCTGCTTATTATTTAAAAGCAAAGTGGAATAAGAATTAATAAGTTAAAAGTTGTTAGCATGAATTTGTTTTCATTAAAAGGAAAATCAATTATTGTAACCGGTGCAACGGGCATTTTAGGAAATGCATTTATCAATGCGATTGCAGAAGCCGGCGGTAATATTGGAATATTGGGTCGCAATAAAATAGTTGCCGATCAAAGAGCCAATGCCATTAATGAAAATAAGGGTAACGCTATTTCTTTAATTGCAGATGTAACAAATGAGGATCAATTGCAAGGAGCAAAAGAAATCTTTTTAAAGAGATTTGGTGAAATCGATGGATTGGTGAATGCAGCAGGTGGTAACATGCCTGAAGCAGTTATTCAACCGGATAAGAATATTTTTTCTGCTAATATAGATGCCTTAGAAAAAGTAGTGAAATTAAATTTATTTGGAACTGTATTACCAACTCAGGTTTTTGGTAATGCTATGGAGCAAAATGGCGGAAGTATCGTTAATATTTCTTCTGTCAGTTCTGTAAGAGCACTAACAAGAGTGATGGGATATAGTTTGGCAAAATCCTCTATTGATTCTTATACAAGATGGATGAGTGTTGAATTAGCCAACAGGTATGGTGAAAAAATAAGAATGAATTCTATCATGCCCGGTTTCTTTTTAACTGAACAAAACAAAACACTTTTAACCAGAGAAGATGGTAGTTATACTGAACGTGGTAATTTGATTATTCAAAATACACCTTTTAAACGAATGGGTCATCCCGACGAATTAAAAGGAGCATTGATATGGTTATTGAGTAATGCTTCTTCATTTGTAACCGGAACATCTATTCCTGTTGATGGCGGATTTACTGCATTCAGTGGTGTATAATTTTTATAAATAAGATATTAATGAACAGAGATAATGTATCCATGATTCAAACAATGCGTTGGTATGGACCCAACGACCCTGTTAGCTTATCGGATATACGTCAGGCGGGCTGCACAGGTGTGGTAACTGCCTTACATCATATTAGCAATGGGATGGTTTGGACAGTGGCTGAAATCATGAAAAGAAAAAGTGAAATTGAATCAGCAGGATTAACATGGGATGTTGTAGAAAGTGTTCCGGTGCATGAAGATATTAAAACGCAAAGCGGCAATTTTCATCAATACATCGAAAACTATAAACAATCCATTATTCATCTGAGTGAATGTGGTATTCCTATCATCACTTATAATTTTATGCCTGTGATGGATTGGACAAGAACAAATTTGGCCTATCCCATGCCCGATGGTTCTTTAGCCCTGTTGTTTGAAAAAGCTGCTTTTGTTGCATTCGACTTATTTATACTGAAAAGAAAAAATGCAGCACAAGATTATACGAAAGAAGAAATAGAAAGAGCAACTCAGCGATTTGAAAAAATGACTGATGAAGAAAAATTATTGTTGCAACAAAACATGATAAAAGGTCTGCCTGGAAGTGAAGAGAGTTTTACTATTGAGCAATTTCAACAAGCATTAGATAAATACCAAGATATCAATGCGGATAAATTAAGAAGTCATTTGATTTATTTCCTGCAACAAATTATTCCTGTTGCAGAAGCCTCTAATGTAAAAATGGTTATTCATCCCGATGATCCCCCTTATTCTTTATTAGGATTACCCCGAGTGGTTAGCACTGCAAAAGATATAGAAGCTTTAATAGATGCTGTTCCTTCACTGCATAATGGTATATGTTTTTGTACAGGCTCATTTGGTGTGCGTTTAGATAATGATTTGGTTGCAATGATCAAACAATTTGGTGATAGAATTAACTTCTTTCATTTAAGAAGTACCAAAAGAAATGAGTGGGGAGATTTTTATGAAGACAATCATTTGGAAGGTGATGTGAATATGTTTGAAGTAGTGAAAGGGATTGTTTTATTAATGCAGAAAAGAAACTGTTCTATTCCGATGCGTCCGGATCATGGCCATCAAATGTTAGATGATTTGAAGAAGAAAACAAACCCTGGTTATTCTGCCATCGGAAGATTAAGAGGATTAGCGGAATTAAGAGGATTGGAAATGGGTATAAAAAAATGTTTATCGGAAAAATAAAATCAAATGAAAGATCGTAAATATTTTTTGAACGAAGATTTTTTACTCTTCAATAGTGCAGCCAGAAAATTATATTTTGATTTTGCCGCACCAATGCCCATTATAGATTATCACAATCATTTACCTCCGAATGAAATTGCAACCAATAAAACATTCTCTTCCATTACGGAAATTTGGTTAAAAGGAGATCATTATAAGTGGAGAGCTATGAGAGCATTGGGTGTGAATGAAAAATTCATCACCGGTAATGCAAGCGATAAAGAGAAATTTTTAGCATGGTCTGTTTGTGTTCCAAAAACAATTCGCAATCCCTTATTTCATTGGACGCACATGGAATTGAAAAATCCATTCGGAATTGAAAACTATTTAAATGAAAATTCTGCTGAGAAAATATATGCGAAAGCAAACATGCTTTTGCAAACAGAAAAATTTTCAACGCAACAATTATTAAAGCATTTTAATGTTAAGATGCTTGGTACAACAGATGACCCCTGTGATGATTTGAAATCACATAAACAAATTGCAAAATCAAATTTTGATATAAAAGTTTTGCCTTCTTTTAGGCCCGATAAAGTTTTAGACATTACGCACAAACAAAATTTTATAGACTATATTCATAAACTTGAAAAAGCAAGCGGTGTCGCTATCAAGGATATTAATAGTCTGTTAGATGCATTACAAAAAAGAATCAATTACTTTCATAGTGCGGGATGCAGAATTGCCGATCACGGATTAACTTCTTTGCCTTCTTCTTATACTATTAATTCTTCGATGGAAAGAGAGATTAAAGAATTTATCTACTCATCTCAAAATAAACCCTTTTCGCAACCGGCCAGGTTTGCTGGCAGTATGTTGTTGGAATTAAGCAGAATGTATTATAAAAAAGGCTGGGTTCAACAATTTCATTTGGGCCCCATTCGTAATAATAATAAA
>CAIRTF010000216.1 GCA_903881425.1 uncultured Chitinophagaceae bacterium
CTGCTTCTTTATTACCAATCATTTCAACAACTTCAGTTGTATGTAAATGTTTTAAAGAATAAAAGTCTGCAGTGATATTAAGTTGTTTTTTTACAAATCTTAACCAACGTTTACTAATCTGAAAGGCTTGAATTTGGACTTTCCCAGGCAGTAAATCTTTACTGAATAAAAAATCATCTTTGTCTCCTAATGGTACAATTTGCGACCAGTAAGGAAAAGCAATTTGTTTAATTGTCTTCCAAACTTCTTTATATGAAGAACCTTTCTTTATAACTACTTTGAAGCGACTTTTATTTAAGTCGATATCATTAATTTTGAGTCTCATTAATTCAGATATTCTGGCACCAGAATGAAAGAAAATATGCAAAAATCTATGAAAATTAGGGTGATTGCTCTGTAAATGTTCATTTACAATTACCCTCTGTTCATCTGTTAGTACTTCTCTAATATGCTTTGTTACCTTTTTCTTTTTTATATCTCTAACAAAATTTGTACTTACTAATTCTAACTCACATAAAACAGAAAGTAAAATCATGAGGTAGCTCCTATTCTTATTAAATCTATCTGGCGTATTACTACTTTCATCAAGCAAGACCCTTAAATGTTTTCTTGATATCTCAGAGATGAACAGTTTGGTCCAACCTAAATTCACTATTGACTTATTAAATAGAATAATTGCTGTCTTCAGATCCCTTTTTGTATAGTCCGAAACTGTTATTGAATTAAATGCTTTTTCAAAAGCTTGCGCAATTGTTAATTCTTCATTTAAAGTAATTGAACCTGTTTTAAACGGGTTAAATCCATTTGTTAATGAACGAGTTTCTTCTTCTATTAGTCTCTTAGTTTCTATCTGCTTCTCCCTTAAAGTCTTAAAAGAATTCATGCCTTTCAAAATAACCTGCTTAGGTTTAATAAATTTTGGGTCATAAAAACGATAACTTATGTACCAGTTTTTTTTAAGCTCCGCTTTTTGGGTTTGCCAATTTTTTGGGCTTGCAGAAAGTTGACTGTGTGAACATCCATTTGGTAATTGAATCTTCATAATGTTGCATTTTGTTAACTATTTTGTTAACGGTTATAAAATGCTACAGTTATTTTATAAAATAAAAAAGGTCTAAATAATTGGTTTTCAATTACTTAGACCTAGTAGCGAGAATGGGACTTGAACCCATGACCTCAGGGTTATGAAGATTTTTTGAGAAAATGAACGCGTTGATTTGTAATGCGTTATGTTTTGACAAAACCGAAATCAACCGATTTGGACCGATTTGAGGGGGTGTTTTCCTCACGCAGAGGAATCTAAAATATCATTTTATTATTTGCATAATTTGAACCTTTATTATATCGTAATTTTAAATATATTTAATCATTAAAAAATAAAAAACTATGAAAAAACTATTACTAAGTATTATTGTATTGACATCTTTATTTGCTTGTACATCACAAAGCCCTAAATCTGAAAAACAACCAATTGGTTTTGACATGTCCGGAGGTGAAGGGAGAACAGACTTATATGGTGGAAATCCTGCTAATGTTGAAATAATTGAAAAATTTTTTAAGGCTCACAATGATAGAGACACCGCTACTATTCGTAGTTTAGAAGCAACTGAAAATTTAAAAATTTATACCCCTGCAGGGAATGTGGTAACATCTGCAGATAGTAATATTAAGAGTTTATCAACTTGGTTTGCAAGTAATAACCCAAAATGGAAATTAAATTTTTCTGCAGCAAATAGTTACACGGACAAAAGCGGTAAATTAAACGAATGGGTTACTACAGGAGCACAAGTGACTCAAACAATTGATGGAAAAGAAGTAAAATACAACCAATACTTTGATGTGAATCTTGTAAATGGAAAAATTCAAAGAATGTTTGTTACAGAAAGAATAATGACTGCTGGAGAATAAAATTTCTAGTAAAAAGAATAAAAAAAGGCTCCTATTACTAGGGGCCTTTTTTGTGATTCATCTGCATTGCATAATTGAGAGTTGGAGTATGCTCTTTAAATTTCCTCACGCAGCTACATGACCTTAATACTTTTTAATTATTTTTTTGATCTAAAGCGATTTTACTAAGATTGTCATTCAAAATTTCATCAATTTTAAGCACCCCCCTTTTTAATGAAGTCCATTTATTTGAATGAAATTTATCTTTCACATTCAGCTCTTTAAAAACAAGTACGGAATCTTTTCCAGTAAATTTATTACCTATAAACCTAAATGATTCATGTTTGCTTAGTAGATCAAAATTTAAAGCAAGATTATTTGTATTAATAATAGTGTTGTTTTTAAAGAGTAGGTTTTTAAATTGCTTGTCATCTTCGGCACTATTCCATATATAAATAGATGCATTACCACTCGTTTTCAAACCATCATTAAAACTACTGCAATTAATAATTTTATTGTTATTCCAATTAGAAGCTCCTTCATATTGATAAATACCATACCCTGCACCCTCATTCTCATAAGATTTACAATTTTGGATAATAGCATTAGTAACACCACCATCTAAGTCAAAACCACCGCCATCTATACCTCCATCAGAAGTTTTATTGTGATGTGAAATACTATTTTGTATAACAACACTATCAGATTCATAAGTCCATATACCCACTGGCCCATTACCATTTCTGGGCATGTCCCAGCCATTGTTATAAGCTTCACAATGATCAATAAGTACTTTTGTACATAAGCCTACCAATATCCCATTGCCACTATGATTTGTAAAATTTGTAGGGTCTCCTGGATTATTAAAAGCCTTGGAATTTTTTATGATAATATTTTTTGAAGATTTTTTATCTGTCCCATCAACCATAATACCAGCTGATCCATTATTTTCAGCTATACAATTATTAATATTAATCGAATTTGATGAAAAAACATATAAACCAACTTTCTGAAATCCACGAATTTTAAGTCCATTAATTCTACAATTAAACGAGTTTGTTAATTCAAAGCCATTGGTAATGTTGCCTTGTTTTCTTCCACTTCCAACTAAATTCAAATTTTCAAGTACAAAATTGGAACAATTTTTTAAAATAATTGCTTGGTTGTTCTCACCATTAATAGTCGCCGACCCTTTACCATAGCTGGCAATAAAAATTATAGCATTAGTATTTTCTATAAGAAGGGTACCATAAAATACTTCATTAGACTTGAATAGAATACTATCTCCATCTTTTAATTGTAAATTATTTATTTTACTAAATGTCTTAAATGGTGTTATTTTACTACCATTGTTTGAATCTTTACCACTTATTGAAAAGTAATAAGCTCTTGGCTTGCTTTTATTTTTACGCTGAGCATTTAAACAAAAAATTGTCAATAGAAAGAGCAGTGTAAAATTGATTTTAAAAGCCATTGGTTATGATATGTATAATTAGTTACAAATTACAATTTATGAAATAAATTCCTAGAACAACAAAGGACCCACGATTTAACGTAAGTCCTTGATTTACATGTAGCGAGACCGGGATTTGAACCCGGGACCTCAGGGTTATGAAGACAACGAATATTATACAAGTAATTCATTTTCAATTAGTTAATATTGTTGTTGCTCCCCTTATGTGACTCTTTCTAAGGTAAAAGAGGCGCAAAA
>CAIRTF010000217.1 GCA_903881425.1 uncultured Chitinophagaceae bacterium
CCCAAATCAATAATGGTAAATTCTGTTTCACAATATGTCTGTTTTTGGCGGAGGGGGAGGGATTCTAACCCCCGAAGGATATTTCACCTTAACGGTTTTCAAGACCGCCGCATTCGACCGCTCTGCCATCTCTCCGGGTGCAAAATAATGGTAAGGAATGTTACCTTCCAAAAAATAAAATGAATTCAATAAGATTCTTTGCTTTTTTAACTGCTTTATCGTAATTTAAATTTTTAACATTGCTTAGTATGAAAAAAGTAGCGCATGTGCTTGCACGTAAAGGAAATAATGTAATTGGTGTTGATACAAACACTACCGTTTTAGAAACATTGCAATTAATGGCCGAAAAAAATATCGGCTCTGTTGCAGTAAAAGAAAACAATCATTATGTTGGATTGGTTACTGAAAGAGATTATGCACGTAAAGTAATTTTATTGGGAAAATCTTCCGGCGAAACAAAAGTATCTGAGATCATGAGCAAAGGCTTGCCTCATATTACGCCTGAAACTTCCATTGAAGCTTGTATGCATATAATGAGTGATAATAATATTCGTTATCTGCCTGTATTCGATAAGCAAGGTGAACTATGTGGTATTGTTTCGGTGAATGATGTTATTTATGAAACGATCCATTCACAAAGAGAAACCATCGAAGAGTTGCGCAGTTATATCCAATCATAAAAATTACATTTCTCGAAAAGAGCAATGATTATCTTTGACGCCTCATGCGGCATTTAAGCGTACTCAATAAATATTTCTGGAAATATCGTACCCGTTTTTTGTTAGGGATTATTTTTATAGTTCTGTCAAATTATTTCCGCATTCTCACTCCGCAGATATCCGGCTATGTCATCGATAAAGTAGAACAACAGATCGCTCAAACTACCAAAGTCAACGCAGCTTACAATAAAAAACATGAAGCCAATTATGATGCATTGGTACAAAAATTTATTGGCTTTGTTGAAAGCGGAGAGAATAGTTTAACTACTTATTTATTGTACTGCATCATTACATTATTAGTATTAGCAGTACTGAGTGGATTCTTTATGTTCTTAATGCGACAAACCATTATTGTAATGAGTCGTTTTATTGAATATGATCAGAAGAATGAAATATTTTCACATTATCAAAAATTAGATGCCGGATTTTATAAAACGCACAGCACCGGCGATTTGATGAACCGCATCACGGAAGATGTAAGCAGAGTAAGAATGTATGTAGGCCCGGCTTTGATGTATTTCATCAACCTCGCTGCCACTATAGGTTTCAGCGTTTATTTTATGTTGCACGAAAACTGGCGATTGACTTTATACGTGTTATCACCATTGCCTTTTTTAGCGATCACTATTTATTATGTGAATACTATCATCAATAAAAAAAGTGAACATATTCAATCCTTGTTATCAGACCTCACAACAACTGCACAGGAATCTTATTCAGGCATACGTGTTATCAAATCTTTTGTGCAGGAAAAAGCCATGATGCAATTCTTCAATAAAAATAGCGAAGATTATAAAAAGAATGCCATTGGATTAGCCAAAGTGGAAGCAGTTTATTTTCCTTCAATGGCATTATTAATAGGACTGAGTAACTTGCTAACCATTGCTATTGGCGGATGGTATCTGGTGCATCATCAATACAATGTTACTGCAGGAACCATTACGGAGTTTGTTATTTATATAAATATGTTAACGTTCCCGGTAAGTGCCATTGGTTGGACTGCCAGTATGATACAACGTGCAGCAGCGTCACAAAAAAGATTGAATGAATTTTTACAAACAGAATCGTTGATCAAAGATGAAGTGCCTGCAACAACTCATGAAACATTAAAGGGCGATATTGTATTTGATCATGTATCATTTACTTACAATCATACCGGCATTACTGCATTGCAGAATATCAACTTGCATATTAAAGAAGGTAATAAAGTTTTATTGTTGGGAAGAACGGGCAGTGGTAAATCAACTTTAGCACAACTGTTGTTGCATTTTTATGATCCAACAAACGGAAATATTTTGATTGGCGGAAAGAATATCAAACAAATTCCGGTAAAAGACCTTCGTCAACAAATCAGTTATGTACCACAAGATGTTTTTTTATTCAGTGATACAGTGGCCCATAATATCAGTTTCGGAATTACTGATGAAACATCATTACCTGTTGTAGAAGAAGCCGCATCATTTGCAAGTGTTCATAAAGAAATATTAGGTTTTGGCAAACAATATGAAACCATGATTGGAGAGCGAGGGGTTACTTTAAGCGGCGGACAAAAACAAAGAATATCCATTGCCAGGGCTTTAATAAAAGATCCTCATATTATAGTATTCGATGATTGTTTAAGTGCTGTAGATGCTAAAACGGAGAACGAGATCGTTCAGAATTTGTCTGCATTTTTAAGTGAAAAGACGGCCATCATCATCACACACAGAATTTTTTCTTCTTTTCAATTCGATCAAATTATTGTGCTGGAAGACGGAACAATTACCGAAGAGGGAACGCACGAACAGTTAATTGCACAAAACGGCTATTATGCCGAGTTATACAGGTTGCAAAAGTCAGAATCTCAGTAAAACGATTTAGCATTTACCCATATATGTAATGCAGTATAAAACTTCCCTTTAAAATTTTGGTAATTCACAAACAATACTATATTTGCTTCGCTTTTAATTCATTAGCTAACTAAAACTAATTAACTGTGGCGTACGAGAACAACGAAAAGAAACAAGAAAGCGTTTACAGCAAACGTATCAGAGCCGGCAAAAGAAGAACTTATTTCTTTGATGTAAGAGCAACACGTGGTAATGATTATTATTTAACGATTACAGAAAGCCGTAAACGCTTTGATAATGATGGTTATGACAGGCATAAGATCTTTTTATACAAAGAAGATTTCAATAAATTTTTGAAAGCATTGACTGAAGCAGTGGATTATGTAAAGACAGATTTAATGCCTGATTTTGATTTTGATGCATTCAATCATGAATATCCGGAAGGAGAAGGTGGAAGCACTGAAACAGTTGAAACAGAATCAACATCTGTTGTTGCAGAACCAGCACCTTCAATGGTTGAAACTGCACTTGTTACAGCTCCGGCTCCTGAGAATCATTCTAATAACCATTCAACTGAAGAAGTTGATAAATGGTAAACAACCAAAACCAATTGCAATAAAAAGCCTCTTCGTAAGAAGGGGCTTTTTATATTTAATAATTTCTTTGCGTATACTCTGCGTTCTCTGATTTTCCCTTTGCGTTTAAATTGTTTTAACCGCAAGGATTGCAAAGTAGAATACAAAGAAGGTTATTACAATTCTTTCAACATCCAAAGATCACAACCATTATGTCCGCTATTACCCATTGGACCTTTTAAATATTCAAATCCGAATTTCTCATACACTTTTACTGCATTCTTTAATTCGGGCATTGTTTCTAAATATACTTTTTTGTATCCTAACTGTTTCGCAGTTTGCAAACAATGATCAATCATTGTTCTTCCCAAACCCTTGCCACGAGCATCTTTGCTTAAATACATTTTCACCAGTTCACAAACACCTTCCGGTAAATTGTCAGTAGGATAGATGCCTGCTCCCCCAATAATATCTCCGTTTAATTCGGCAATAAAATATCTACTCTTTGGTGTTGATTGAAACAATTCAAATAAATGATCGGTTGTATCATCAAAATAAACTGTACCCGGTTTATTTGCACCGAACTCTTCTAATGATCTGCGAATGATATTTGCAATCTCAGCATTATCACTTATCTGAATATCTCTGATGATAATTTCATCCATTAGCTTCTCAATTGTTTAAATGCATTGATCAATCCGTTCGTTGATGAATCATGCGATACAACAGGCTGATCATCTGTTAATTCGGGTAATATCTTTCCGGCTAATTGTTTGCCTAATTCAACACCCCATTGATCAAAACTAAAAATATTCCAAATAATACCTTGTACAAATATCTTGTGTTCATACAATGCTATCAAACTTCCTAAAGTATAAGGTGTGATTTCTTTTATCAAGAAAGAATTGGTTGGTTTATTGCCCGTGAATATTTTAAACGGCGCTATTTTTTCTATTTCTTCATCTGTGAGATTGGCTGCTTTTAATTCTGCCACTACTTCTTTTTCTGTCTTGCCATTCATTAATGCTTCTGTCTGCGCAAAAAAGTTGGATAACAATTTTACATGATGATCACCAACAGGATTATGACTGATAGCCGGTGCAATAAAATCAGCGGGAATCAATAAAGTTCCCTGATGTATCAATTGATAAAATGCATGCTGGCCGTTGGTTCCGGGCTCGCCCCAAATAACCGGGCCGGTTGCATAATTTACCGGATCACCGTTTCTGTCAACGCTCTTACCATTACTTTCCATATTGCCTTGTTGAAAATATGCGGCAAAGCGATGCATGTATTGATCATAAGGTAAGATGGCTTCGCTCTGTGCTCCAAAGAAATTGGTGTACCAGATGCCGATCAATGCCATCAATACCGGAATATTATTCGAAAATTTTTCTTTCTTAAAATGTTCATCTACAGCAAATGCGCCTTTTAATAATGTTTCGAAATTTTCATAGCCAATGGTTAATGCAATAGATAAGCCAATGGCACTCCATAAACTATATCTTCCGCCCACCCAATCCCAAAACTCGAACATGTTGGCTTTATCTATTCCGAATTTGGTTACTTCTTTTTGATTGGTGCTTAATGCTACAAAATGTTTGGCAATATGCGCTTCATCTTTAGCCGATTCCAAAAACCATGCCCTTGCAGTATGTGCATTGGTCATGGTTTCCTGTGTAGTAAATGTTTTGGAAGCAACCAGGAACAATGTTTCTTCAGGTGTTACTTTCTTCAATGTTTCTGCAATATGTGTTCCATCTACATTACTTACAAAAAAGGCTTCAATACCCTCTTTCCAATAAGGTTTTAATGCTTCGGTAACCATTACCGGACCGAGATCACTTCCACCGATTCCGATATTAACAATATACTTTATTTTCTTGCCGGTATAACCTTTCCATTTTCCTGAATGCACTTCCCGGCAAAACGAATTCATGTGATCCAATACTTTTTTAACCAATGGCATCACATCTTTACCATCTACCAAAATAGGGGTATCGGAAAAATTTCTTAATGCAGTGTGTAATACAGACCGGTGTTCGGTTTCATTAATTTTCAAGCCAACAAACATGGCGTGAATGGCTTCACTTAATTTACAATCATCTGCTAATTGTAATAAGAGTTGTAATGTTTTATCGTTGATGATATTCTTTGAATAATCAAATAAAATATCTTCAAACTGAATAGAGAATCTCTTAAATCTTTCTGCATCTGCCGCAAATAAACTTTTAATATGGCGACGATTCATTTCTTCTTCATGATGTTTCTTTAAAAGAAACCATGCTTGCGTACCGGATGGATTAATGTTGGGTAACATGCTCAATAGTTTTTCGGTTTGGATAAATCAGAACGATTCAATTACCTGAATAGTTTCGGCAACCATGGCAGGTGTAATATCTAAATGAACCACTATTCTCACTTGCGTAGGAGAGATAGCGATTGCTAAAACGTTATGCTCTTTTAATTTTGCTGATAACTGCTGTGCGGTAAATCTTCCTTTTACTTCAAAGATGATGATATTGGTTTCTACAGGTAATAGCGCTCCGATAAAATCTTTTTTGCTTAATACTTCAGCAATTTGTGTAGCATGCTCATGATCAATTGACAATCTATCAATATTATTTTGCAAAGCATAAATACCGGCTGCAGCCATAAAACCTGCTTGCCGCATACCTCCGCCAAATACTTTGCGTATGCGCCTGGCTTTTTTAATAAAATCCTTGGGTCCTAATAAAACACTGCCTACCGGAGTACCCAAACCCTTGCTCAAACAAATAGAAATAGTATCGAATATTTCTCCGTATTGTTTGGCTGTTTCATTTTTGGCAATTAATGCATTAAATATTCTTGCACCATCTAAATGTAACTTTAGATTATTTTGCAGACAAACCTCTTTAATTTCCTGAATATCAGTAAAATTGTAACAGCTTCCGCCTCCTCTGTTGGCCGTATTTTCTAAAGAAACCAATGAAGTATTTGGCTTATGAACATCATCCGGATTAATGGCTGCTTTTACCTGGTCGGCAGTAATTCTGCCTCTGTCACCATCAATCAATTTTACAGAACACCCGCTGTTAAATGCAATGCCACCTCCTTCATATTGATAAATATGGCTCATCTTATCGCAGATCAGTTCATCGCCCGGTTGTGTATGTGCTTTAATGGCAATTTGATTGGTCATGGTACCACTGGGGCAAAACAAACCTGCTTCCAATCCAAACATAGATGCAGCAAGGCTTTCCAGTTCATTTACCGATGGGTCTTCTCCAAAAACATCATCACCTACTTTGGCTGTAAACATACACTCCAGCATTTGGGGACTTGGCTTCGTAACGGTATCGCTTCTAAAATCTATCATAGACGCGAAGATAAAGGGGAATATTAATCAGCAACTGAGTTGTGGATATTTGTAAGATTTTTTGGGTATGGATAGTCTGAAGGAACACCCTGATTGGTTCGGGTCTTGTTCGAGACTCCTTCGGATCAAGTGCATTGAACAATGCACTTGATCCGAACAAGACCCGAAGCAGGTAGGGTATTTTGGTAGTCAAATCCTCTTTGTTAAGCTGCCGCATTAATATAAAAATAAACGCATTATTCCTGATACCGGCGCATTCTCCTGACTTGTGCCATCAGTTACTCATTTCATAATAACGACAGTTTTATATCAAGTAACAATAAGGCACAGGTCGGGGGACTTGCCAGAGGGGG